>JAVBSN010000089.1:0-3574 GCA_031547045.1 Lachnospiraceae bacterium | reverse complement strand
GTATATATATCCACAAGTTAAAGTTAGTATTGATATGGAAAAAATAGAAGTTAGTAAGATGGTAAACAATGTTACTTTTAGAAAAAAAGATAGTCATGTAGGCGTATTTAAAAATAGTTAAAGAGAGGTACGATATGAGAGATACTATATTAATTGTTGATGATGTTGATATTAACAGGGAAATGTTAGCATATTTATTTGAAGGAGAATATAATATAGCAGAGGCTAGAGATGGTCAAGAGGCTATAGATTATATAGCTTCAACTAAAGATAATATCTTGATAATATTATTAGATTTAATAATGCCTAAGGTTGATGGCTTTGTAGTGTTAGATAAGTTGAATAGTTCTGGATTAATGGATTCTATTCCTGTAATATTAATTACAGGTGATGATTCTATTGATACAGAAAGAAAGGGTTATGACTTAGGTGCATTTGATTTTATTAAGAAACCATTTGATTCTCATGTTGTTAGAAAACGTGTTAAAAATGCTATAGAGTTATATGATCATAAGAATCATTTAGAGATGCTAGTAGAAAAGCAGACCGAGAAGTTAAAGAAGCAAGCTGATGAGTTAAAAGAAAATAACTATAAAATAATAGATGCATTAAGTACAGTGGTAGAATTTAGAGATCTAGAATCGGGTCAACATATTCAAAGAATTAAAGGATTTTCAAAAATACTTTTACAATATGTATGTAAGATGTATCCTGAATATGGAATATCTGATTATTTAATAGATATTATATCTCAAGCAGCAGCAATGCATGATGTTGGAAAGATAGCTATATCAGATAGCATTTTATTAAAACCAGGAAAGCTAACGGCAGATGAGTTTGATATAATGAAAACACATACGACTAGAGGTTGTGAGATATTGGAGACTATATCTTTTATTTCAGATAAACAGTATTACAAATATTGCTATGAAATTTGTCAGTCCCATCATGAAAGATTTGACGGAAGAGGATATCCACAAGGTTTAGAGGGTGAAAATATTCCGATTTCGGCTCAGGTAGTATCTATAGCAGATGTATATGATGCACTTGTTAGTGAAAGGGTATATAAGAAAGCTTATTCCTATGATGAAGCATATCATATGATAATAAATGGTGAGTGTGGAATGTTTAATCCAAAACTTATAGAATGTTTTAAACTTGCCAAGATGGATTTAGAGAAACTTGCCAAGAGTGAGTAAATATTAATATATTAGGAGATTAAAGATGAGTATTCTAATCAAAGGTGGAAGGGTTCTTAATCCAGCTACACAACTAGATGAAATTATTGATGTTCTTGTTGAAGAAGATAAGATTACCGAAGTTTCTCATAATATTGAAGTTCAGACGGATTATGTAATTAATGCGACTGGACTTCTTGTTATGCCGGG
Source organism: Lachnospiraceae bacterium (assembly GCA_031547045.1). Lineage (GTDB taxonomy): Bacteria > Bacillota > Clostridia > Lachnospirales > Lachnospiraceae > JAVBSN01. The sequence goes on along the minus strand of JAVBSN010000089.1, from coordinate 2,186 downwards.
CCTTATTGATTTACATGTACATTTTAGAGATCCAGGTCTTACATACAAGGAAGATATAATAACAGGAAGTAAGGCAGCAGCAAGAGGTGGAGTAACAACTGTATGTGCAATGCCTAATACAGCACCTGTAGTTGATGATGTATCAACAATGGAATATATTAATAATAAGGCAAAGGACATGCCTGTAAATGTGTTGCAGTTATCTTCTATAACTAAGGGTATGGAAGGTACAGAATTAGTAGATATGAAGGCAATGAAAGAGGCTGGAGCAATTGCTTTTAGTGAAGATGGTAAAAGTGTTATGGATATAAATCTAGATCAAGAATCTATGAAACAAGCGGCAGATATGAATGCATTAATTATGGCTCATTGTGAGGACAAGGATTTAGTAGGTAAAGGTGTTCTTAATAAGGGTATTGCATCTGAAAAATATAATGTTTCAGGAATAAGCAATTCAGTTGAAGATGTTATAACAGCAAGGGATATTTTCTTGGCAAAAGAAACAGGAGCTAGATTACATTTATGTCATTGTTCTACTAAGGGAGTTGTGGAATTAATTAAACTTGGTAAGAATTTAGGAGTTAATTTAACTGGTGAAGCATGTCCACATCATTTTATATTATCAGATGCAGACATAGATAGTAGAGACAGTAATTATAAGATGAATCCTCCACTTAGAAGTGAGGAAGATGTAAGGGCTATTATTGAAGGACTAAGAGATGGTACAATAGATGTAATATCTACTGATCATGCGCCACATAGCATGGAAGAAAAGTCTAAGGATTTTACAGAAGCACCATTTGGTATTGTAGGATTAGAGACAAGCGCACAGCTAACATATACAGCTTTAGTTAGTACAGGAATATTGTCGCCATTAGATATGGCAGCTAAGATGAGTTATAATCCAGCCAAGGTATTAAGTAGAGATGATAGATACGGAAGAATTGAAAAAGGCATGATTGCTGATATTGTTATTTACAATCCAGAAATAATGGATACAATAGATAGTAGTAAATTTGAATCTAAAGGAAAAAACACACCATTTAATAATAAAGCAGTTGTAGGTAAGGTAGAATATACTATACATAATGGAAACATAGTGTATAAAGCATAGAAAATATTAAGAGCAATATTTAGGAGGATAAGATAAATGATAAATGAATTAGTAAGTAAGATTGAAAAATTAAATGCACCTATAGTGGTAGGTTTGGATCCAATGTTAGACTATGTTCCAGCCCATATTAAAAAAGCAGCATATGAGGAGTTTGGCGAGACATTAAAGGGAGCATCAGAAGCTATATGGCAATTCAATAAGGCTATTATTGATTCAACTTATGATCTTATTCCAGCAGTAAAGCCACAGATAGCTATGTATGAGCAATTTGGTACAGAAGGTGTAATAGCATTTCATAAAACTTGTGAGTATGCAAAGAGCAAAGACTTAGTTATAATAGGTGATATAAAAAGAGGAGATATTGGTTCAACATCAACAGCTTATGCAGTAGGGCATTTAGGAAAAGTAAAAGTTGGAGATAATGTATATTCAGGATTTAATGAGGATTTTGTAACAGTTAATCCTTATTTAGGATCAGATGGTGTTAAACCATTTATAGATGTTTGTAAAGAAGAGAAGAAAGGAATCTTTGTTTTAGTTAAGACTTCGAATCCTTCATCAGGTGAGTTCCAAGATCAATTAGTAGATGGAAGACCTTTATATGAATTGGTTGGAGATAAGGTAAGAGAATGGGGCGAAGAAGCTATGGGAGATAGCTACAGTTATGTAGGTGCTGTTGTAGGTGCTACTTATCCAGAAATGGGTAAGGTTCTTAGAAAACTTATGCCGAAAACATATATATTAGTTCCAGGATATGGCGCTCAAGGTGGTAAGGCAGAAGACTTAGTTCATTACTTTAATAAGGATGGTCTTGGTGCTATAGTTAATTCTTCAAGAGGAATTATTGCAGCATACAAACAAGAAGAGTATAGTAAGTTTGGTGAGATTAATTTTGCAGATGCATCTAGACAAGCAGTAATTGATATGCAAGTAGATATTGCAGGTGCATTAGCTAATAGATAATAAGGAGTAACTTAAAATGAGTGCTAGTAAAATAATATCAAAAGTAGTTAGACAAGATAATATTGCTACAGATATTTTTAGCTTAGAAATTGAAGCAAGAGAAATTGTA
>JAVBSN010000078.1:0-7231 GCA_031547045.1 Lachnospiraceae bacterium | reverse complement strand
AAATTTGTTCTTTTGTTTGTCTCTTGCCTTCTTCACTATACACAGCTTCCCCTGCCTTTTGTATAATGTAAGGAGCACCATTAAACTTAGTTCCATGTCTTCTAGCCCATAATGCATTAAGAGATGTTCCTGAAGCATCCTTTAGATCCTTAGGGACAACTGCAAATCCAAGTCTAGTACCTGTAAATCCTGCATTTTTAGAAAAACTTCTAAGTTCTATAGCACAAGTCTTTGCACCATCACACTCATAAATAGTATGAGGCACATCTTCTTCACTAATATAAGCTTCATAAGCAGCATCATATATAATAACTGCTCCTACTTTATTTGCATAATCAACCCATTCTTGAAGTCCATCTTTATTAATAGTTGATCCTGTTGGGTTATTAGGGAAACATAGATATATTATATCCGGTGTTTCCTTTGGAATCTCTGGTGCAAAGTTATTATCGGCACTACAAGGCATATATATAACATCACTCCATAATTCAGTACTTGCATCATATGTACCTGTTCTACCAGCCATAACATTTGTATCCACATATACAGGGTATACAGGATCACATACTGCTATTTTATTATCTTGACTAAATATTTCTTGTATATTTCCTGAGTCACTTTTAGCTCCATCACTAACAAATATTTCATCAATATTTATCTCCACACCACGAGCCTTGTAATCATTTTTAGCAATAGCACTTCTTAGAAATTCATAACCTAAATCTGGTGCATATCCTTTAAATGTAGCTGAATTGGCCATCTCATCAACAGCTAAATGTAAACTGTCTATAACAACAGGGGCTAATGGTTGTGTAACATCCCCTATACCTAATCTTATTATAGATTTATCTGGATTAGCTACTACATAATCTGAAACCTTTCTTCCTATTGTTGAAAATAAATAACTTCCTTGTAATTTTAAATAATTATTATTAACTTTAAACATTTTATCCCACCTATCTTAACTATAACTGCTATACTTCTCTTGTTTCGCCATCAAATACTACTTTTGCTGGGCCTGTCATAAATACTTTATTAGTATCTCTATCCCATTTTATTTTAAGGTCACCACCTAATAATTTTACTGTTACTTCATTATTAGTATGTCCATTTAATATACTAGCTACTGCACTAGCACAAGCACCTGTTCCGCAAGCAAGTGTCTCACCTGAACCTCGCTCCCATACTCTCATCTTAATAGTATCTCTATCAATTAACTGAATAAATTCTGCATTTACTCTATTAGGAAATCTATTATGTTTCTCAAATAATGGCCCTATTTTCTCAAGAGGAAATTCATCTGTATTATCAACATATACTATTGAATGAGGATTGCCCATGGAAACACAGGTCATCTTATATTCTATATTGTCTACTATAATAGTCTCATCAATAACTTTTTCTTCATCTGATACAACCGGTACTTTAGAAGCTATTAATTCTGGGGTTCCCATATCTACAGTTACCATAGAAACTTTCCCATCTACTACCTCTAAATCTAAATACTTTATTCCTGCTAAAGTATCTACACTAATACTTGTTTTATCTGTTAGTCCATAGTCATATACATATTTACCAACACATCTAATTCCATTACCACACATTTCTGATTGACTACCGTCCGCATTATACATTTCCATAAAGAAATCTGCTTTATCTGAAGGTTTAATCATAATAAGCCCATCAGAACCAATTCCAAAATGTCTATCACTTAGTTTAATTGCAATTTCACTTGGATTATCTATAGTTTCTATAAAACAATTTACATAAAAATAATCGTTTCCTAGTCCTTCCATCTTAGTAAATTTCATAGCAATGCCTCCTAAACTATCTAATATAATTCTAATACCATATAAGCTGTTTCTACTATATTAGTACCATTATCCATGCTCTGCTTTTGCAAATATTTATGTGCCTCTTCTTCTGTATATCCCTTTTGATCAATTAGCAACTGCTTAGCATTTTCTATTACTGCCTTTTCCTTTTCATTACGCACTTTAGGTTGTTGTTTTCGTTTCTTTCTCTGTCTCCACAATGTATCTAACATAATGTTAACTGTGTTTATTAACTCATATGACTTAATCGGCATAGAAAGACACATAATATTATCGTCGTAGCATTCCGAATAATACATCTTAGATGCTATAAGTAACATCTGAAATCCATCTGGTAAATACTCATATAATTCACTGTACATCATCATATCTGAATATTTATATCCGCATACTACTAACCCATCTTCTAAATCTTCCAAGGCAATAATTACTTGTGAGCCTGTTGTACATACATTTGTTACATTAATACCACTTCTTACAAGTAAATTTCTAATACTTTTAGCTTCTTCAATCTTAGGGAACAGGACTATTACATTCATCAAATGAATTCACCTCTTTGTTCCTATTTTAAAATGTATGTTTTGAGTTATATTTTATATAAATATTCATCTATTTCCCACTTAGTAACTTGCTTACGATACTCATCCCATTCAGCACGCTTAGCTGTAATGTACTTATCAGATATATGTTTTCCTACTACATTCTTTATAAATTCATCTTCTTCAAATGCATCTACAGCTCTATTAAGTGATGCTGGTATGGATTCGATTCCCTTAGCCTTTAATTCTGCTTCGCTCATGTCAAAGATATTTTCATCAACACTCTCTGGAACTTCCATTTTATTTTTAATACCTTCCAGTCCTGCTGCTAAACATGTAGCTAATGCTAAATATGGATTAGTAGCTGTGTCTGGGCATCTAAGTTCTATCCTTGTACTTGCCCCTCGTGCTGATGGTATTCTTATTAATGGACTTCTATTTCCCATTGACCATGCAATGTGTATTGGTGCTTCATGTCCTGGTACTAATCGTTTATAAGAATTCACTCTTGGATTTGTTATAACTGTCATTCCTTTAATATGTGCCATCACTCCTGCTATAAAATGATATGCATCTTCACTTAAACCATTTTCTCCACTTGGATCTGAAAAAATATTTTCTCCATCTTTTGTTAATGCCATATTAATGTGCATTCCTGAACCATTTACTCCAAGCAATGGTTTAGGCATAAAACTTGCAAACAAACCATGTCTCTTCGCTACCGTCTTTACCACTAACTTAAATGTCATTATATTATCTGCTGTCTTTAAAGCATTATCATGTTTAAAATCTATTTCATGTTGAGCTGGTGCTGCTTCATGGTGTGAAGCCTGTATCTCATATCCCATATCCTCTAACATTAATATCATATCTCTTCTTGCATTCTCACCTAAATCTAATGGTCCCAAATCAAAATACCCTGCTTTTTCATGAGATAAAGTAGTTGGCATTCCATTATCATCTGTATGAAATAAAAAGAATTCACACTCTGGCCCTACATCAAAGCTATATCCAAGATCTGCTGCTTCCTCAAGAGCCTTTTTTAAAACATATCTAGGATCACCTTCAAAAGGAGTTCCGTCTGGTCTATATATATCACATATAAGTCTTGCTACCTTTCCATGTTGTGGTCTCCATGGGAAAACTTCGAATGTATCTAAGTCAGGATACAGATACATATCAGATTCATCTATTCTCACAAAGCCTTCTATAGAAGAACCATCAAACATACATTTATTATCCAAAGCCTTCTCTAATTGACTAGATGTAATAGCAACATTTTTAAGAGTTCCAAATATATCAGTAAACTGCAATCTAATAAATTCTATATCTTGTTCTTCAACAATATTCATAATATCTTGTTTAGTATATCTGCTCATATGCATACTCCTTTACTAATCCATAATATTTATTTCCATTTTTTGTTCATGATATATGTTATATCAAACAAAGTTGTTTGTCAATGCAACACTATAGTCTAAAAAAGAGGACAAGCCTACTAAGCTTGTCCCCATCGCATTTAATCTACTATATATGGCATTAATGAGATATGTCTTGCTCTCTTAATTGCAACTGTTAAAGCTCTTTGATGCTTAGCACAGTTACCAGTAATTCTTCTAGGAAGAATCTTACCTCTTTCAGAGATGTATCTCTTTAACTTATTGATGTCTTTATATTCAATAACTGCCTTTTCGTCTGCACAAAATACACAAACTTTCTTTCTTCTACGTCCTGGTCCTCTTCTCTTCATTTGAGAATCGCCACGATCTGGTCTATCACTTTTATTAAAAGCCATTACGCTAACCTCCTATTTACTGGAATGGTAGCTCATCCTCTATGCCCTCTGGAATACTCATAAATCCGTCTCCAACAACTGCATTAGGCGATGGTCTGTCTGCTTGAAAACTATCATTAGAATTCTTACTTTCAGCAAATTCTACTTCTTCAGCTACAACTTCTGTTGTATAGACTTTAACACCATCTTTATTAGTATAGCTACCTGTTTGTATTCTACCTGTAACACATATTTTTGTACCTTGCTTTAAATATCTCTCTGCAAACTCAGCCGTTTTTCCAAAAGCTACACAAGAAATAAAATCTGCTGATTGCTCATTATCTCTCTTAAATCTTCTGTCTACAGCCAATGTATATCTAGCAATGGCAAGTGAATTCTCGCTTTGAGAATATCTTACTTCTGGATCTCTTGTTAAGCGACCCATTAGGATAACTTTATTCATATGGATTCCTCCTATTCGTTACGCATCTTGTCTTACGCATAGGTATCTGATAACTGGTTCCATTATACGAACTTTTGACTCTAGTTCTGCTGGAACTTCAGATGCCGCATCGAATTGGATGAAGTAGTAAAATCCTTCTTTCATCTTCTGAATTTCGTAAGCTAATCTTTTCTTACCCCATTCATCAACGTTAGTAACAGTACCGTTAAGTTTAGCAATTTGCTCTTTAATTTTTTCAACAGTTGCTGTTCTCTCGTCGTCTTCGATTCTTGCACTAACAACCAACGCTAATTCATATTTGTTCATAGTTGTTGCACCTCCTTATGGTCTCTGGCCCTTCTATTATATAGAAGAACAAGGAAAATTGTATATCACAGCTTCTAACTTTACCATAAGTGGCTTGTAATATCAAGCCTTTTTTATAATATATATGTATTTTATTACTAATTTCTTTGTTTTTTCGATATTTACTTATTAATATTCTCTTTATCAATAAAACCTTTAAAATTTTTCTCTACTAATTTTCTTGTCACCATAACTTGGTGGCCACATCCATTGCACTTTAATTTAATATCCATACCCACTCTTAAAATCTCCCATTCATTAGTACCACATGGGTGTGATTTCTTTAATTTTATAACATTACCTATATTAAATTCCATATCTTTACCTCTATAATATAGTATTATATATCTATATCATCTAACCCCTCTATACTATTAAGTACATCATCAAGAATATCATTAAACCTCTCATCTTCTACGGGTTCTCTCAAATAGTATTCTATAGCCTTATCACCTTCCATTGGCTCACTAAAATAATATCCTTGTAAATAATCCATAAATAATAGATCTGCTATTCCCTTAATACTTTCACTCTCTATTCCTGATGCTAATATCTTAATTCCAGTCTCACCAAAAACAGCAGTTAAAGCACTTACTAATAGGAATATTGAATCATTTTTCTCTGCTTCCCAAATCATGTTTTTATTAATTTTTATAATCTTAAATGGTAATTCTAATATATAATGCAAGTTTGAAAATCCAGTTCCAAATCCATCAAGAAATAAATTAATCCCTGCTACATCATATTCTCTCATCTTCTCTGCTACTTTATTATAATTCTGAGCAAATACTTCCTCTGGAATCTCTATAGCTATATTACTAGGCAGTATCTCATATTTATCAATTATAGATAATATCTTCTCCACTGCTCCATCATATAAGAATTGCTGTCTTGTAAAGTTTACTGATATTACTGGTAATTTTTCTACCCGACCCTTAAGTGAGGCTATATATTTACATACTTTATCCATTAATATATATCCAATATCTGAAACATATCCTGTCTCTTCAGCAATAGGAAAAAACTCAAAAGGTGATATATTTCCTAATTCTTCATCTTCTAATCTAAATAGAGCTTCTGCAATATTATATTTACCTAATTGTACATCAAATATAGGTTGATAATATACATCCATCTTTTCTTCTTCAACCACTTGTCTAAGACGAGATGATATTCTATTTCTTCTATTCATTTTTGCTTTAAATTCATCATCACAATTTATAATTGTTTCTTTTCCATTTTTCTTAGCATATGAATTAGCATATGCTAATACTGATAAAATATCTTCTGTATTATCAGCAATTTTAGGAACTTCTAAAATACAAATAGATACTGATATTGTATAATTAATATTATCTATCATCCAAGGTTCTTCAAATCTTTCAAATACTTTCTTTAACCATTTTTCTATATTTATATGTGTATTTTTATCTAGTATAACTGTAAATTCATCACCACCATACCTTGCGACACACTTTTTAGGTGAGTTTGCTACAATATAATCAGATATAGCTTGAATAAATTTATTACCGTTTTTATAGCCTAATTCTTGATTAAGTACTTTAAAATCATCTAGTGCTATCAATGCCACATACATATTTTCTTTTTTCTTTGTTTTTAGATCAATTAGGTGACAGAAAGCATCTCTATCAGGTAATCCTGTTAATTTATCTTTAGGTTTATATCTAACCTGAAATATCATAATAAGTATAAAAATTATTACTAATATAACATTAGTAATAATCATACAACTTTCAAAAAAACTCATATTTAAACCCCCTTTGTAGGTCGTTAATTCACTTAGCACTCTGCCAGTCGCTAAGTAATCGGGTAATACCATATCTATTATAATCGAAATTACAAGATACGGCTACAACTAGGCTTGATAAAACCTCACCAAGTTCTCTGCCAGTCGCTTAGTAATCGGGTAATACCATATACACTAAACTCGTAAATACCTCGTTAAGTGTCTAGGTATGCATTATTACTAAGTTCGAAAACACCTCGCTAAGTAATAATAGTATACCATATCATCTTATAGTTAAACAAGAACAGACTACTTGATTTTCTTATATTTATAAATAATTAACAATAAAAAAATAGCTAGATATTAATCTAACTACTTTCTTTGTTAGTGCCCAGAGCCGGAATCGAACCAGCGACACGAGGATTTTCAGTCCTCTGCTCTACCGACTGAGCTATCTGGGCAAAGTAGCGGGGACAGGATTTGAACCTATGACCTTCGGGTTATGAGCCCGACGAGCTTCCAGACTGC
>JAVBSN010000049.1:0-46156 GCA_031547045.1 Lachnospiraceae bacterium | reverse complement strand
AATCAAAAAAGGAGATTATTATAGCCGTATTACACATGGTGGTACTTGGAAGAATGAAAGCTATACATTAGGTGGAGTGAAGATGACAGATGTATTCTTCTTTGATGGAGCATACACATACTATCTTCAAGCTGATGGAACGCCAATGAAGAATAGATTAACTTATCACCCGGATGGAGTACATTTAATATACTTTGATGGGCAAGGACATGAGTTGTTTGATAAGTTTCAATATTGTTCTGGTGTAGGATATACCTGTTACTTTGATACATCAGGATATTTATATAAAGATGTAATAACATTTGTTGACGGTAAACCATATTACTTAGATGGCAATGGAAAGATGAAACAAAACGAATACTTTAGATTTGCTAATGGAGTAGATTTGGGTTATGCACAGGCAGACGGTAGCCTAATAAATACTGGTTTTGGATATGATCCATTTGGGCAAGTGGTATTTTATCACTGGAATGGAATGATAGCCAGAGGTCTTATAACTGATGGAGTATGGTATTATAATATGGATGAAACAGACGGTCATCTAATAGGAAAGTTTGCAGCTAATTAAGAAATATAATCAGATATGAAAAGGGCGCTTCGATGGTGAAGCGCCTTATTATTATTCGGTTATTGATTCTGAATTTTCAGCATCATCTAGGGATAAACCATCTTCAGAAGCATCTTTAGTAATTATTAACTTACTAATAGCTATAAAATCATAATCATTTATAGAGTAATAATCTCCTTCAGAAATAGGAATAGAGAGAGTGGTTGCTTCTTTGTATGATATATTTGGAATTGCATTTTCTAGTATTGCAATAATACCATCAGCATATTCTTGCTCGTATTGGATAATCTCATATTCATCAAAATCACCCTTAGCAATTCGGTCATTAAACTCTTCTATATAGTTAATAACTTCTTCATTAGTTATATCTAATATATCCATAGGTGCCACAGTTACATCTACATAGTAGACATCAGCAATCTTACCAATACAAACAACTTCGTAATTAGATTTGCTATATATCTTCTTAACTAGGTCAATAAAATTTACCTTAGTCTCGCCACTGTCAACAAGCTTAATACCATAGTATTCAATATAACTATCAGCAAGTGAATCCATACTTGCTTCGTATATAGCCTCAGCATCAGATTCTCTTGATTTAGTAGTTTTAGTATAGTCGTCAAATTCGCCCTTATAATTAAGGTCTAATAATCCTCTAACATACTGTTCATAAGTTTTGCTAGAAGAACAGCCAGTAAGAGAAAATATAAGTGAACAAACTAATAAAATATATATAAATTTTTTAAATGTATTCATAAAAGCCCCCATAGGAAAAAGTAATTGCCAAGTATTCATAGTATACCATAATAAAAGGTATTTTACGATAAAAAATATATAGAAATTTAAAGAAAAAACTATTGACCATAGTGGTCAGCGGTGGTAATATAACTATATACTGACCGATGTGGTCAAGAAAAGAGGTGTTATATATTAATCAAGTATTTAAAAGTCTAGAATTAGATAAACAACGAAGAATTCTAGATGTGGCATTTGAAGAATTTGCAAATCATGGATATGTCAAAGCGTCCACAAATAGAATCATTAAAAAAGCAGGGATTAGCAAAGGTACATTATTCTATTATTTCAATAATAAAGAAGAGTTATACCATGATTTAATATTTTATGGCGTAAATTTTATTATGGAAAAGTATCTTTTGAAGATTGATGAGGATGAAACTGATTTTATTGAGAAATATAGAATGGCAAGTACCATTAAGATGAAGGCCTACCATGAGAATCCTCCTGCTTTTGAATTCTTTGGATATATTTATTTGAATAGAGATGATGAACCAATATCAAAGGAAGCGGCAGAATATCTGGATAAAGTAAGGGATGAAGGTTTTTCTAGAATATATAAGAATGTAGATACATCTATGTTTAGAAAAGACATTCCCCCTGAAAGAGTTATGAAATTGATTGTTAGGTGTATGGCAGGATATGAGAAGGAGATGACAGCATCCCTTAAAGCACAGGATTGGATACACATGGATTTTGATGTTTTATTAGAAGAATTTTATGTATTTTTAGAAGATTTAAAAAATATTTTCTATAATGAGAGGAGATAACAACAATGTATATACTAGAAACAGAGGATTTGGTAAAGAAGTTTGGAAAGTTCATAGCTCTTAATGGAGTGAATTTGCAAGTAAAAGAAGGGGAAGTATATGGTTTTATAGGACCAAATGGTGCAGGAAAGACAACAACTATTCGTGTTCTTCTTGGAATATTAAATGCAACTAGTGGTAAGGCTCAAGTATTTGGAAAAGATGCTTGGAAGGAAGCTGTTGATATTCATAGTAGAATTGCTTATGTACCAGGAGATGTAAATCTATGGTCAAATTTAACTGGTGGTGAGGTTATAGATTTATTTGTTAGCCTAAGAGGAAAAGGAAATAAAAATTATAGAGATAAATTAATTGAAATGTTTGATTTAGACCCTTCAAAGAAATGTCGTACTTATTCAAAGGGTAATAGGCAAAAGGTTGCTTTAGTAGCAGCATTTGCATCTGATGCAGATTTATATATTTTAGATGAACCTACATCTGGATTAGATCCTTTAATGGAAAGAGTATTTCAAGAATGTGTAAATGAGCAGAAGAAGCAAGGCAAAAGTATTTTATTATCTAGTCACATTTTATCAGAGGTTGAGCAGCTATGTGATACTGTAGGTATTATTCGTGAAGGAAAGATTATAGAGACAGGTACACTGGATGAACTACGCCATTTGACTAGAGTAAATATGAAGATTGCAACAAATAAAATTGTTACAGGATTAGATAATATTGAAGGTGTAAGTGGTATTGTTGGTGAAGATAAGAGGATTTCTTTTCAAGTTGACTCTGCAAAAGTTGAAAATGTTGTAGCTCATATTTCACAATTTGGTGTTACTAAACTTGAAAGCACTCCACCAACTCTAGAGGATTTGTTTATGAGTCATTATAACGTGGACGGAGGTGAGGACCGTGTTAAAGCAGCTAAATAATAATTGTTTGAAATTAGTAAGATTTATTTTACGAAGAGAAAGAATTATGAGTACCATTTGGATATTGTCATTGATTGCTGTAACTGTTATGGTTCCTCTTGCCTTTGACGGAATGTATGATTCGGCAGCAGATAAGATGGGAATGGCTATGACTATGGAAAATCCTGCTATGGTAGCAATGTGTGGTCCTGTATATGGTATTAATGATTATCATGTTGGAGCTATGGTAGGTAATGAAATGATATTATTTACAATTATAGCAGTGGCAATTATGAATATATTTTTGGTGCTTCGTCATACGAGACGAGATGAAGAGCGAGGAAGAATAGAAGTTGTAAGATCTTTGCCAGTTGGAAGATTGTCTAATCTAACAGCAACTATGGTAGTAGCATTTATTGTAAATGCAGTGTTAGCCATATTTACAGGAATATCTTTAGCGGTATTAAATATAGAAGGTATGGATGTGGAAGGATCTATGCTTTATGGAGTGGTACTTGGAGTATCGGGATTACTTTTTGCAGCAATTACAGCAGTATTTGCACAACTATCTTCCAACTCAAAAGGTGCTATGGGTTATACATTTATTGTATTTGGTGTATTATATATGGTTCGTGCAATAGGAGATATTAAAAACGAAACATTGGCACGTGTTTCCCCATTAGGATTGATTCTTCGTACACAAGTATATGTAGAAAATATATGGTGGCCAGTATTTGTAGTGTTGATGATTACCCTAGTAATTATGTTAATAGCATTTTATCTTAATGGAATAAGAGATATGGAGCAAGGATTTATTCCAGCAAGAAAAGGAAGGGAACATGCATCTGCATTTTTACAAACACCAATGGGATTAGGTTTCAAATTACTTAGAACAACTATTATTTCTTGGTTTATAGGATGCATAGTGTTAGGAGCATTATATGGTTCTGTAATGGGGGATCTAGAATCTTTCTTAGAGGGAAATGCAATGTTACAACAGGTGCTATCAACGGAAGGTCATACGTTAACAGAAGGTTTTTTGACTATGATTATGTCGGTGTTGTCAATGTTTGCAACTATTCCAGTATTAACAGTTATGTTAAAACTTAGAGGGGAAGAAAAGAGAAATCATACGGAGCATATTTTATCTAGAAGTGTTTCGAGAAATAGATTAATGAGTGGATATTTTGTAAATGCAGTTATTAATAGTGTTATTATACCACTATCATGTGCTTTTGGATTATGGGTAGCAAGTTATTCTGTATTGGAGAATAAAATTGAATTAATGTCATTGGTTAAGGCTATGGCAGTGTATATACCTGCTATATGGGTAATGCTAGGATTAACTGTATTGCTTATTGGATGGCTACCTAGTAAGACATCATTTGCTTGGATGTATTTAGGAGTATCATTCCTTCTTGTATACTTAGGAAGTCTAATGCAAGCATCAGATTGGGTTCTAAAGCTATCTCCATATGGATATATTCCCAAACTTCCAATGGAAGAGGTTAATTATGGAACGTTGGTTATGCTTACAGTGGTGGCAGTGGTTATGGCAGTTGTAGGGTATATAGGTTATAATAAGAGAGATATACAGGGGTAAAATAATAAATGCAACCGATTGTTTACATGAAATTCTTCAAATGCAACACAAAATTGGTAGTAGTTGCGCCTGCTCAGCCATATAATTAAGGCATCAAATCGAAAGAGAGGACAACAATATGAGTTTTGGGGGAAACCTTCAATATTTAAGAAAACAAAAAAATATTACAAAGGAGGAACTGGCAGAGCAATTAGCAGTGTCTAGAAAGTCTGTGTCAAAGTGGGAAAGTGATACTAGCACACCAGAGATGGATAAGCTTATACAAATCTGTGATATGTTTCAATGTAGTATGGATGCATTACTTCGTGGAGATGTGAAAGAGAAAGATATAGTTACAAATGAGGAATACGAAAAACATATGAATACATTCAGCAAATGGATTTCTATTGGAGTTGGTATTATTCTGTCAGGTCTTACTATTCATCAATTTATAGAAGGATTCAACATACCTAATGCAGAGGATTTTGGCAGTATTATATTTATGCTTTTTGTTGTAGTTGCTGTTGTAATATTCGTAGTAAATGGAATATGGCATGAAGATTTTAGCAAGAAATACCCAGTGGTAGAGCCTTTTTATACACAGAAACAATTAGACCAATTTAATAAGCGATTTCCTTTATTAATTGCAATCCCAGTAGCCCTTATATTAGTTGGTGTGATTATATGTATGGGTGGGGAAATAATATCTTTGCCAGAAGGCTATACTAATGATATATTTAGTGGCTTGCTTATGTTATGTGTTACTATAGCAGTACCAATTTTGGTATATGCAGGAACACAGAAGGAAAAGTATGATATTGAAGCATATAATAATAAAAGCAATCTTAATCATGAAATAAAAAAACAAAACGATAAGATTGGTAGATGGTGTGGCTGTATTATGCTAGTAGCAACTATGATATTTTTACTATTCGGATTTTTGGCAAATGCATGGCATATTGCATGGATAGTATATCCAATAGGTGGAATAAGTTGTGGAATTGTATCAATACTATTATCTAAAAATGAAGAAGATTAGTGGTCATGTGTATAAATTAAATATTTTTATAAATGAGGCAGGTCAAAAGACTTGCCTTAATTATATGGAAGAAAATTGTAAGAAAAAAGATGATAGAAAATGTGTTATACTATGAGTACTTAGCGAGGTTTTATCGAGCTTAGTACGAATGCACACCTAGACACTTGATGAGGTATTAAACGAATCTAGTGGATATGGTGTTACCCGATGATTAGGGAGGTGCTACATATGAAAAAAGAAAATAAGTATTATTTAGTGTCACTGTTAATAATTATATTGTTATCCATATACCCTATTTATATGGGGGGCATAACTATGACATCATATATTAGAAATCAATATGTTGCAGTTGGGAATTATCCTAAATATATTATTCTCTATACGCCTTTGTGCATTGCATTAATAATAATAATCGCAATTATGCCGTTAACAATTAAATTATTTAAGAAATATGCATTGTTATGGGCGTCCCTTTTAGGAATAGCATTGTTTTTTGGAGCAGAACATGGGCTTAAATCCATTGGTGAACCAATATATGCAGAAAATAATTCAGCATATAAAATGCATTTTTATATAATAGCAATAGTAATTCTTCTAGCTGTATTAAATACAGTATTTGGGTTTTATAATATGATATTAGATAATAATAAGGAAAGAAAAAGACCTCTTATTGCACAATTTGTAGCTGTTATAGCTTTTGTAGCATTGTGTATTCATGCTTGCATTACGGCATTTTGGCGAAACGGAACTCTAAATATTAGTATGCTCTCATCTATGTGTATGATAATATTTTTCATTGTATTTGGATTAACATTTGGTACATATATAGGAACTATACTATATGGAAAAGAAAATATTATTTCATGTTTTATACCAGCAGTATTGGCATCAATAACTACTATTGTTATGTATATAGGAGAATTAATGATGACAGGTGGAAAGTTATTTATATATGGGCATGGTTGGTTTTTCGAGCCTATTGGAGAGATACCATTTGCAATGGTTGATGTTATGGTTATCTTATTGTCGGGAGTGTTAACGTATTTTATTATGCTCTTGATTAATCAGAATGAAGAGATATAATAATGGTGTGACGAACATTATAAGTATCATTAGATAAGGGGATTGATAATGAAGGGATTAACAAAGAAAAGAATTTTCGAGATTATTCAAATAGGAAAAAGTGATGATATTCCAAGTAGATTATTTGACTTGACAGTAGTTTTTTTAATATTAATTAATTTAGTTGTTACAATATGTTTCACCTTTGATGAATTAGATAGATATGACACTATATTTAATTATATAGAAGCAATTACAGTTATATTTTTTACCGTTGAATTATTACTTAGATTATGGACAGCGGGTTTTCTGTACAAAAATAGAAATGTAATATCAGCCATAAAATACTTGTTTTCATTTAATGGAGTAGTTGAAGTGTTATCTATTGTTCCGTTTTTCTTACCATTAGTATTTCCTAAAGGAATTGTTGCATTTAGAATGTTTAGAGTTATTAGAATACTAAGAATATTCCAGATAAATTCTTACTCAGATGCATTATCAACAGTTATGCTTGTTATTAGAAGAAAGAGAAATCAGTTGTTATCTTCTATGTTTATTATATTTATTATTATGATTATGTCATCTTTGGTTATGTATGGATTTGAGCATGAGGCTCAACCAGAAGTTTTTAAAAATGCATTTTCAGGTATATGGTGGTCGACTTCAACACTTCTAACTGTAGGATATGGAGATATATATCCTGTGACAATATTGGGTAAAATAGCAAGTATACTAATAACCTTCTTAGGTGTGGGTATGGTTGCAGTTCCAACAGGTATATTATCTGCTGGATTTACAGAGTATGTTACAGAAAATAGAAGGGCAAAGAGACTTGAAGAAGAGAAAAATGTGGATAAACCTATAGATTATTGTCCTTATTGTGGAGAAAAATTGCCTAAGTAAAAATATATTCTTGACCTGTACGCTACGTATAGGAATATACTCTGATCAAATTATATATAAGGAGAGATACTATGCGTATAAATCAAGTGACAGATCAAGTTAATTTGAGTAAAAGGGCAATTAAATATTACGAAGAAGAAGGACTTCTAATAGTTAGCAAGGATGAAAATGGATATAGGAATTATACTGAAAAAGATGTAGATACATTAAAGGAGATTTCGGTATATCGAAAATTAGGTGTTGGCATTAAGGATATAAAAATATTACTTGATAAAAAAGATAAGGAATTGCTAACAAGCATTTATAATGAAAAGAAAAATCAATTAGAAGTATATGAGGATGAAGTAAATGCTTTAAAGAGGTTTATTGAGAATGATAATATACAAGAAATATATGAAGTAGTGGATTATGAAAATATTGCAAAAGCAATGGAAGATATGTTTCCAGGGTTTTATGGATATTTCTTTATGAATCATTTTATACCTTATTTACAGATGCAAATAGAAACTAAAGAACAGCAAGAAGCATATAGAAGAATAATAGAATTTTGGGATAATGTTAATATAAAAATTCCTTTTGTAATGAAAATTAATAGCTTTATCTTATATAAGTTGTCTAAACCTAAAGTATTACAAATGTGTAAACAGATGGAAAGTCAAATACAGATGTATGCAAATATATCTGAAGAACATTATGAAAGCTTAAGAGAGCAAACTAGGAGAAATGTAAAGGTCAAAAATAGTTTTATATATAAATATCATCCAGCATTTATATCTCAGAGAAGATTTATGAAGCAGCTACAGGATTGCGGATACAATGATATTTTTATTTCAAATATGATAGAATTATCTCCTAAATATAAGGAATACCATACTGCATTAACTAAGATAAATGAAAGAATATGTAGTGATTTAGGATTGTATTATGATTCAAAATATAATTTGATTATGAAGTATTGATAGAGAACAATAGGAAAGAGGTTACAAGTAACTTAACGTTGAATGCGTTAACATTGTGTTGTATAATAAAAGGGTAGAAATTAATAGGATTTGATGTAAGGAGGTAGACGAATGAAAACTTTGAAACGTTTCTTTTTTGTATGCTTTCTTTTTTTATTGTTTCCTATAATTGTTACGGCATCAGAACGTAAGGGACGTGTTCTTTTTATTTCTTCATACAGTGAATGTTTTCCCACTGTTCCGGAGCAGATAGCAGGAATACAGTCGGTATTTGATCCATTAAATATTTATTTAGATTTGGAATATATGGATATGAGCAGATTTAATAATGAGACAAACTTGAACTTATTTTATGAAACCATAAAGTATAAGATTGAAAATATAGAACCTTATGATGCAGTTATAGTGGCAGATGATGCAGCACTGCAATTTGCTTTGGATTATCAAGAAGAGCTTTTTGTCGGCTTGCCCATTATTTCCCTATGCATTAATGATGAATATAGATTTGAAACAGCTATGGATAATCCGTATATGACAGGAATTATGGAGATTACAGACTCTTTGCATGACACAATAGTTCTTGCTAATACTATGAATCCTAATGCTACAAAGATAATGGCAATCGTAGATGATACACTTACTGGGAAAGGAGATCAAAAGCAATTTTTAAATGAGGTACAGAATTTTCCGGATTTGGAGGCATCTTTTTTGAATGTGGCAGACTATTCTTTTGAAGAGTTTGAGACAGTATTGGGGGCAGTAGGGGAAGATACAATAGTACTATATATGTGTATGTTTAATGATAAAAATAATGATAGTAAGGATATTAGTCAAGCAGCAGAATATATTGGTGCCAATACCAATGTTCCTGTCTTTCGTCATAGTGTAGGTGGAGTGGGAGAAGGTATTTTAGGCGGGGAGATGGTGGACTATTATGAGTCAGGTGTTATGGCTGCGAATATGGTAGTTCAGGTGTTAGATGGAACCCCAATTTCTTCTATTGAGGGAGTGCGTATGAGTCCAGCACAATATATTATTGATTATGATATTATTGAGAAATACAATATAGACCCTAAATGTATTCCTGAACAAGCAATTGTTATTAACAGGGAATTGAGTTTTTTTGAAGCTCGAAGAGCAGAGATTATTTTCTTTTTTGTAGTTACTCTTTTGTTTGTGATTGTTGCAGGCGTTTTGATTTTGGATAATATGAAGCGTCGTAAAACATTGAATAGGATAACAGAGATGAATCGAAAGATTGAAATTCAAGCGTCACATGATTATATGACACAGCTACCTAATCGATTTGCATTTATGAAGCAGTTAGAGCAAGCAATAGAAGATAAGATCGAAGGCGCAGTATTTCTAATAGATCTTGATAACTTTAAAGCAATCAATGATACACGAGGACATATTTATGGTGATAAGATATTAGTAGAAATCGCTAAAAGATTAGCGTCCCTTGAAAATGAGCAAGTGTTTGTATCTAGACATGGTGGAGACGAATTCTTGATGTCTGTTTATGGAAGTTTGAATACAGATGACATTACAAAATATGCGAGGAGTGTTGTTGGGTTATTTGCAGAGGGAACAGTTCTGGAAGACCATGAACACTTTGTAAGCTGTAGTGTTGGAATATCCCTTTTTCCACAAGACAGTGTTAATGTAGAGCAGTTAATTATGTATGCTGATACGGCTATGTATAAGGTGAAAAATGAAGGTAAAAACAATTTTATGTTTTATACCCAAGAATTGAATAAAGAATTTTCCGATAAAGTACAAGTGGAAAATATTTTACGATATGCCATTAAACATGATGGATTTGTGTTGTATTATCAACCTTTAGTAGATGTGCGTACTCAAGAAACATCTGGATATGAAGCATTACTTCGATTGAAGGATTACGATATTTCCCCTGTTGTATTTATACCTGTGGCGGAGGAACTAGGATTAATCTTAGATATAGGAAGGTGGGTTACTACTGAAGCTATTAGACAGTTAGCAGAGTGGAAAACAGAGGGCTTATTTACCAAAACAGTCTCTATAAATTTTTCCAATGTACAGCTTCGTGATGAGAGGTACATAGAATATGTGGGACAGTTATTGAATCAATATGAAGTATCTCCAAGTTTGTTGGAAATTGAGATTACAGAAAGTATTTTACTACGCAAAACAGATAATGTGTTACGCTTCCTACATCAGATTAAGGAACTAGGGGTAGGATTGGCACTAGATGATTTTGGAACTGGATATTCATCTCTGAATTATCTTACATATATGCCAATTGATAAGGTGAAATTGGATAAATCATTAATTGACAAGTTCCTTACCCAAGATAACAATAGCTTTTTAAGAAATCTAGTTTTATTGCTTCATGACTTAGATGTGAAAATTACAGCAGAAGGAATTGAAGAAGCAGGACAGGTTAGCCAGATAGTAGATATTGTTTGTGATACCATACAGGGTTATTTTTTCAGTAAACCACTGATGGTAGAAGATGCAAGAGCTGTATATCACAAGGTATGGGGAAAAGATAAAAAAACAAGATAAGAAAAGTTGCAATAAAATGGGAGAATTATTGAAGTTACCCAATATAGGGGTAGACACTGAGAGACAGTTAAATGAATTTTATAACTGGAATAGAAAATAAGGTGAGTATGTGACCTCAGTAAAGTTTAACTTGTTGGGGTCACATACTCATCTTATTTTTCTTTGTGTCTATTTGTTGGATACCCATTGCCTTGTGTATCAGTTGATATATCATTTAATTCATTATTTTTATTTTTTCTAATTTCCTTATTAATAACGCCACCCTCATATACACCTTTAGGAATGGTGTTAATAGGGTTATCACCTTTTGCTTTTTTCATATTTAATGTACCTCCTAAAAAGTATAAATATATTATTATCATTTATAGGAAAATTTATTTATATATTATAGATATTTTTGAATTGGGTTATCCGATATGCACGTATTTTTTCAATCATTTTAATTGTAATAATGATTTTATGTGTTAAATGTAGTATTATTAAAGATATAGAGTATGTAAATAAAACTAATCTTATGGAGGTATAGATTATGGCGTTTGATTATAAAAAGGAATACAAAGAATATTATATGCCCAAGAATAAACCCAGCATTGTGGAAATACCTAAAATGAATTTTATTGCTGTAAAAGGGAAAGGTAATCCAAATGATGAAGATGGTGAATATAAGCAAGCAATAGAATTGTTGTATGGAATAGCATTTACAATAAAAATGAGTTATAAGGGTCCTCATAAAATAGACGGCTATTTTGAATATGTAGTGCCACCATTGGAAGGATTTTGGTGGCAAGAAGGTATTAAAGGAGTTGATTATTCTAGTAAGGAAACATTTAATTGGATAACTATAATAAGGTTGCCAGACTTTGTTACAAAAGAAGAATTTGATTGGGCTATAGAAGAAGCAACCACAAAGAAGAAAAAAGACTTTTCTAAGGTAGAATATTTAACTTATGACGAAGGCGTATGTGTTCAATGTATGCACATAGGTCCATATGATGATGAGCCTGCTACTGTAGAATTGATGAGTAAATATGCAAGTGAAAATGGTTATGTAATTGATATAAATGAAAATAGACATCATCATGAAATATATTTAAGTGATCCACGAAGATGTGATATATCAAAATTAAAGACAGTTATAAGACATCCTGTTAGAAGGAAATAATTTTATAATACCTCTTGACATTAACGTGGCGTTAAGGTTTACAATACAAATGTCAGGAGGTATTTTTTATGGAATACACAATTAAGAAACTTGCTAGATTAGCAGGTATAAGTACAAGAACACTAAGATATTATGATGAAATAGGATTGTTAGCGCCAGCAAGGATTAATTCATCGGGGTATCGAATATACGGAAGTAAAGAGGTGGACGCACTTCAACAAATTTTACTTTTTAAAGAAATGGGGTTCGAACTAGATGCTATTAAAAAAATAATGGATGATACCTCTTTTGATCGGTTAGAGGTAATGAAAGAGCATCTGGAGAAGCTAGAGGAACAAGAAAATAGAATTAAACTCCTGATAAATAATGTGAAGAAGACAATTTTAGAAGAACAAGGAGGAATGAAAATGTCAGATATAGAAAAATTTCAAGGGTTCAAGAAAGACCTTGTAGATAAGAATGAAGAGAAGTATGGCAAAGAAATTAGAGAGAAGTATGGTGATGATACTGTTGATGAAAGCAACAGAAAAATGATGAATTTATCGAAAGAGGATTATAACAAAATGCAAGATTTAGCAGCAGATATTAATGCTCGTATTGAAAAAGCAGTGTTAGACAAGGAAGACCCTAAGGGTGAAGTTGGCAAGGAAATAGCAATGCTTCATAAGGAATGGCTAACCTTTGCATGGCCAAAATATTCGGCAGAGGCACATAAAGGGCTAGGTGAAATGTATGTTGCTGATGAGAGATTTACAGCATATTATGATAAAACTGTATCGGGTTGTGCAGAGTTTTTAAGAGATGCAATTAATGAGCATGTAGAATAATAAGAAATAAGATAATTAAATATATAAAAGAAATAGAGTGCAGAATAAATGGTTAACATTGTTCTGTACTTTTTTGTGATGAATTTGAGTAAAAGTGGAAATATTTATATATAATAAAATTAACAAATATAAAAAGTAGATAAATAATTGAAAATTATGTGGTATCCTTTACATAAAAGGAGGTGCATTTATGCAAGATACAATTCTTATTGTTGATGATGAAGTTGATATAGTAACAATGTTGAAAGATTATTTTCAATATAATGGTTATAATGTAATGACCGCAACCAATGGCTTAGATGCAATTAAGAAAGCTGAAAAACAACCGGATATTATATTGCTTGATATAAATATGCCAGATATAAATGGATTGGAAGTATGTTCACGGATAAGAGATTTTGTAACTTGTCCTATTCTATTTTTGACAGCAAGAATTGAGGATAAGGATAAGATAAAAGGATTTAGTATAGGGGCTGATGATTATATTGTAAAACCGTTTTCAATAGATGAGCTTGGAGCAAGAGTTTTAGCACATTTAAGAAGAGAACGACGTCAAAGGGAAAATGCTAAGGTATATTTTAATAATAAATTAGCAATAGATTATACTGAAAGAAATCTATATTATGATGGAAATATAATCTCACTTGCAAAAAAAGAATTTGATATTATTGAATTTTTATCTCAACATGCAGGACAGGTTTTTAGTAAGGAACAAATCTATGAATTCATTTGGAATTATGACAGTAACGGAGACAGTTCCGTTGTTGCAGAGCATATTAGACGCATACGAACCAAGTTCACATCAGCCAAAATGGAACAATATATAGAAACTGTTTGGGGGGTAGGCTATAAATGGAGAAAAAAATAGGAAAGAAACGTTCCATTCGTAATGGACTATTAGTTTATATTTTAATTGGGATTATTGTAGCTTTTTTGGGAAGTATGCTAATAGGTAAGACTACCAATTATTTTCAAGATATTTTTCAAGCTACTTATATAAACGAAGAAAAAATTGAATTTGAACTAGAGTCAATACCAGATAATAATGGTAATAAGGCACAATATGATATGGTGTATTCGCCACAATATTTAAAAAATCCAAAACATAAGTTTATATATAATGTTATTTCTGGATCTCAAATTGTACTAGTTCCAGCATGGTGTATTTTGTGTTTTGTGTATTTAATTAATCATTTTTATAAAAAGAAAATACGAAAACCTCTTGATATGCTTGTACATGCATCGGGAAAAATATCACAAAATGACTTGGATTTTAATGTATCAGTTATTAATCAGGATGAGTTAGGATTACTTTGCTCAGCCTTTGAAAAAATGCGAATATCACTACAGGATAACAATATTGAAATGTGGCGACAAATTGAAGAAAGAAAGCGTCTTAATGCTGCATTTTCACATGATTTAAGAACACCATTAACGGTTTTGAAAGGTCAAAGTGAAATGATGATAAAGTATGCTGATCAAATGCCTGTTGAAAAAATAGTTGCAACGTCAGAAGTAATGCAACGTCATATAGTAAGGCTTGAATCCTATGTAAATACTATGAATGATATACAACGCTTAGAAGATATTGAAGTGGACAGGCAACTTATTAATGTGGATGATGTGATTAAACAAATGAAGACAACAGGAATATCTATTTGCAAAGATATAGAATGTATATTCCAAGATATAACCATAAGTGTTGATAATATGAATTTGGATTTTTCAATTATTATGAGAGTATATGAAAATATACTATCAAATGCTATTAGATTTGCTAAGGATAAAATAAAGATTTGTATCGATGTAAAAGATGATTATTTTTCAGTTACTATAGCTGATGATGGTAAGGGGTTTAGTGCTAAAGATTTATCAGAAGCTACCAAACCATTTTATAAAGCTGTTAATGAAACCGATAATGAACATTTTGGAATGGGTCTTAATATATGCAAAATACTTTGTGAAAAACATGGAGGTTATCTAAAGTTATCAAATAAAAATGGAGCAACAGTAACAGTGGTGTTCAAACAATAAATGAAAAATCTTCTTGCTAATATTGGTAAGGAGATTTTTTTGCGTACAAAATTTTTTTGATTGTAGATAAAAAGTTGAAAATTATAAATTAAGATTAATTCATAAGCTGCAAAAGCAACTAATGGAAGGAGTATTTAAGATGAGTAATTCAATTGAAATTAAGAATCTAAATAAGTTTTACGGAAGGAAACAAGCATTATCAAATGTTAACCTTTCTATTGAACAAGGTATGTTCGGTTTGTTAGGTAGAAATGGAGCAGGAAAAACAACATTAATGAAGACACTTGCAACATTGCTTCAAAAGAAAGATGGTGAAATTACTATTTGCGGAGTTCCAATTGAAAATGCAAAGGAAATACGAAAAATAATAGGATATTTGCCACAAGAATTTTCAATGTATCCATCTATGAGTGTAATTGAGGCAATGGATTATTTAGGAATATTATCAGGATTAGATGCAAAGGAGAGAAAAGAAAGAACGGAAATGTTACTTAAGAAAGTAAATCTAATGGAGCATAAACACAAAAAGGTTAAAGCCTTATCAGGAGGAATGAAACGTCGACTTGGAATTGCACAAGCCTTATTGAATAATCCTAAAGTATTAATTGTTGATGAGCCAACAGCAGGGCTTGACCCAGAGGAAAGGATTAGGTTCCGTAATTTGTTATCTGAAATTGCGGAGGAAAGAATAGTAATATTATCTACACATATTGTAGGTGATATTGAGGCAACTTGTGAGAACATTGCAATATTAAATGATGGTAAAGTTTTATACAATGGTACAGTTGATAACCTTTTAAACGAGGCTGAAGGTAAGGTATTTACAAAGGCAGTTAATAAGCAGGAATTACCAAAACTTAAAAGAGAACTTACAATTACAAGTATGCACACACAAGATAAGAAAGTATATGTTCGTTTTATATCTGAAGACTTAGTTGAGGGGGCAGAAGTAAGTGAGCCTAATATTGAAGATGCTTATATGTTATATCTAAATAAAAATGGAGTGTATACCAATCTATCAACAGAGGATTTTGGAGGTGACAGATAATGTTGTTTTTACGAGAAGTTAAGAAGATTACATTTTCAATCTCTTATATTTTATTAGTTGTTGTAATAACAATGGCATTATTTTCTCAAGGGGCATTAGATTTTAGTAATGATAAGATGGAAGAGCCACAAATTAATGAAAACTATGGTACTAAAAATGAAGAAAATCCAGAAATAATTATGCCTGCTGCTTTAGTATCACTTGCTAGAGAGTTCAGTATTAATAATTACACAACATATCCGATTGGATTTATTAAAAATGTTAAACTGGATGATAAGAATCAAACAAAAATTGCAGAAATAATTTCAAACATTACAGGAATAGATAATATTACAGTAGATAGTAAGGAGATTCAAGAATTAAAGGTTAGTGTGAGGAATGATATATCTTATGAAGAGTTTAAAGATTTGATGGCACAGATTGATGATATTTTAGGTGGTGGTTCTTCATATGCTGTTAATACATTAATTAGTTATGGAGAGGTTCCCCTTACTTATGAAAAAGCAGTTGAACAATACAACTTAACTAAGAGTTATGACAAGATAACAGGTGGCTATGCTAGATTATTTAGTGATTATGCTTCTGTAATGGTAATGTCTATACTTCCTGTTTTCCTTGCAGTAATTATGAGCTTAAAGGATAAGAAAAACAAAATGGCAGACCTTATATATACACGAAAAGTATCAGGAGCAAGGGTTGTGATTACAAGATACTTAGCGCTTGTTACGGCTGTTATGATACCTATTATTGTCTTATCTTACATTTCAAATGCATCTGCATGGAAGTTGTATGCAGGTATGCAACTAGACTATCTAGCACCTCTAAAATATGATTTTGGTTGGATTACGCCGTCAGTAATGGTTTGTGTAGCATTAGGAATGTGTTTAACTGAACTAACAAATACACCAATAGCCATAGCTGTACAAGGTTTATGGTGGCTTGTAGATATAAATATTGGGTATAAATCTGTTGCAGCATCTTATTCCTTATTTAGATTATCACCAAGACATAATGCAGGAGAATTATCATTTTTTAGAACACAGGACTTTATAGATAATTTTAATAATCTTGTAGAAAATCGTTTGTTATTTGTAGGATTATCAATATTTATTGTTGCGATAACAATAGTAATTTATGAAACTAAGAGAAAGGGCAAATTAAATGGAAACTATAAAATCAAGAAAGTCATTACCAGTATTAGAAATAGCAAAGATAAACTCGAAGCATAATACATTTTTATCTATTGTTGTGTCAGTGATGTTAATTATTATTACTCCAATAATTTTTGGCATAGCAAATATGGATGCTACATCAGCAGCAGCACCTTTAGATATGTTTGTCTCCCTAATGGGAATTGTAATGCTTACTCCAGTATTTCAACCAGAGCAAAATGAGGAGATTAACGATTTGGTATCATCAAAATATGTAAGCATAGCAAAGATATATTTAATAAGAACAATCTATTCAATAATAATAGTTGCTATATTCATTAGTATATTTGCACTATATATGAGCATATGTAAGAGTGAAATAACGCTACAATTAGTTATTGGAACTATAGCGAATGCTATATTCCTTGGTTCTCTAGGAATGATTACCTCGGCAATATGTAATAACACAATTATTGCATACATGATACCCTTAGTATTCTATGCTCTTAACTATGGAACAGGTCCTAAACTAGGAAATTATTATTTGTTCTCAATGATTAGGGGAAACTTTGAACCCAAAGTTTGGTTACTAGTGACAGGAATTATATTAATTGTAGCATCTATTATAATTAAAAAACTTGAAAAATATTTTAAAATCAATACTTAGTTTTAATATAAATTATAGAATCATAAGGTAATATATTGTATGAGGGAAGTTTTAGGGTCGTGATTGTATAATTATAGGGGAGGATAAAATGAAAATGAATTCAATTGAAGATATTTATAGTGGGTTGTGGAAATATGATACTAAAAATAGATTAATATTAAATGAAAATAAAATAGAATTTAATGTTAATGAAAAAGATAAGCTTATTGCATATGAAAATAGTAGAAAAGTTTGCATAGAAGTTGCTTTAGATGGCCAACAATTGACACATTTTCATTATGGATATGAGGAAGCATATAAATATTTTTTAGATATTATTGAAAGTAGAGAACCTTGTCCAATAGGTTTGTCAAAAAAATTAAAAAAGATACAAAAAGGAGTCATGCTAAATATTATAATATGGAGTTTTTTATTTTTTGCAATGATAGTAATATCTACTCTTTGGATGTATTATATATAAATTAAATTAGGAAGATTATATATTAAGAGAACTGATATTTATGTCAGTTCTTTTTTAATGGAAAAGAAAGGAAATTGAATGATAAAACAAAAAATGATTAATGTATAGTGATAGCAATAATAGATTAAATATGCTACAATAAATACAATTTTGAATATAAATTTTACTTGCAATGGTATACAAAAATTAAAGTTTTAATATCTATAAAAGTGTAATAGATTAACGGGAGGTTGGCAGATGAATAAGCAAATTGGAAAATACAAAATAATTAATCAGTCTTATGGTTCATCAGACAGTATCTTATACAATGCAATGGATACAGAAACAAGTGAGACTGTTGCTTTAAAAAAAATAAATCCAAGTTTATATAATGATGAGAATAAAATTGCTAGACTACAAAATGAAGTAAGATTGGCAGAAGAGCATAGCAATTTGATGTTGGATGCAACTCCTATTTGCTTTACCTTCTGGAATGAGAACCTTGAATTAATAGATTGTAATGATGCTGTATTAAGGTTGTTTTGTATTTATGATAAAAACATCTTTATTGAAAACTTCTTTGCTTTTGTTCCTGAATATCAAGAGAATGGAATGTTATCAAAGGATATGTTTAAACAAGGTTTACAAAAGGCTATAAATGAGGGGCGATATGTATTTGAATGGATGCATCAGGACTTGATGGGAGTTGAGATACCGACAGAAGTTACTTTAGTTAAGATTAACTACGGAGGTTCACATCGTATTGCAGGATTTATCCGTGATTTACGTGAGTAACAAAGTCATGCTTGCCATTATTCAAGAAAAGGAAGAAATTTTAATAATTATTAGAGGAATAGTAATATAATAAAATTAACAGGCATATTATGAGGAGTACAATAAATTGATAGGGGTAAAATTGTGAAATATATATGCTCAATGTGTGGTTATATATATGATGAAACAGCCCAAAATGTTAATGTTGGAGATACACAAGATACCAAACAGGAACATATATCTAGACATAAGGTATGCCCTAGATGTAAAGAGTCCACAATGAAATTTTATCCACAACAATTTGACCTCAATGCACAAGAAAATACAAATGATTTAAATCAAGCGTATGTTGCAGTAGAAAATGTAGAAGCCCATGAAAATATGCATAAGATGTCATTTGCTGAATTGAGTGCCTTATGTTCTAATTTAGCCAAAAGTTGCGAGAGACAGTATCTATTTGAGGAGGCACAGTTATTTTCTACATTGGCAGATTATTATAAATCCAACACATTGCCACAGCCTGATGGGTCTGTTGATAAACTGTTGGATTTAATGGAATGGGATTTGGCAGAAAATTATGTGAATGCGGATAATGCAGCACAAATAGCAAATGATCGAGGGTCAAAACGTATTCTAAGGTGGAGTAAAAATGTAACCAGAATATCAGATGCTATTTTAAGTCGTTACAAATTTCAGGGTGAAGAATTTCTAAAAAACAGCAGTGTTTATATATGCGAAATATGTGGATACATATATATTGGTGATACATTGCCACCCGTCTGTCCTGTTTGCAGGGTGGCAAATTTCAGAATTGTAAAAGTAGAATAAAATGAGGTGACTTTATGTATGCTGTTAGAAATAATAGACTATGCACAAAAGATTGTCTTTGTTTACACGTTTGTCCTACCGGAGCAACTGACACGGAGGATGGACAGATAGATCGAGAAAAATGTATTGGTTGCGGAGTATGTGCGCGGTCTTGTCCGGCAGCAGCTATATCTATGGCTCCTGAAAAAGATAGAATACCTCCACAGCAACCCAATGATGAAGCTGTTATAAATACTCTGCTAGAATTAGCAGCAAGTAAATCAAAACAGGAAACCATTGCAAGACAGCTTGCTGAAGAAGCAGTAAATGATCCTGCATTTCAACGACTTACAAAGGCATTAGAACAATCCAATCGTATAATGGCAGAAGAATTATTGGCAGAAGCTGGATTTATGGTACCTCAAGGTCAAAATACACAGGAATTTTTAAAATCCCTTTTGATTAATCCACCTGAAGATTTTCCAGAAGAGGTTGTTAGAAAATTATTAATAGATTTTCAAAAATAAATAATACCACAAAAGTACAGAACAAACATTCGATTTTGTTCTGTACTTTTTTTATATAGTCTGATATAATCAAACATAGTTAGGTCAAGAATACATATTATAAATAAATATATCAGATGTTTCCCAAATGGAAACATCTGCTGTAGATGAATTCATAAAGGAGGAACTTTCGTGGATCATTTTGAATTAGTATCAGAATATCAACCAACCGGCGACCAACCAGAAGCTATAGAGGGATTAGTAAAAGGTTTCAAAGAAGGCAATCAGTTTCAGACTTTGTTAGGTGTTACTGGCTCTGGTAAAACATTTACTATGGCAAATGTTATTCAACAATTGCAGAAGCCAACATTAATTGTTGCCCATAACAAGACTTTAGCAGCACAATTATATAGTGAATTCAAAGCATTTTTTCCTCATAATGCTGTTGAATACTTTGTTTCCTATTATGATTACTACCAACCAGAAGCATATGTTCCATCTACAGATACTTACATTGAGAAGGATTCTTCTATAAATGATGAGATAGATAAGTTAAGACATAGTGCAACAGCAGCACTTATAGAACGTAAGGATGTTATTGTAATATCCAGCGTATCTTGTATATATGGTATTGGTGCACCAGAGGACTACCGAGAAATGATGCTATCTTTTAGAACTGGTATGGAACTTGATAGAGATAAGGCAATAAGAGGACTCATAGATATACAATATGAACGTAATGAGATGGATTTTCATAGAGGTACATTTAGAGTTAAGGGAGATGTTTTAGAGATTATTCCTGTAAGTACATTTGAAGATGCCATTAGAATAGAGTTTTTTGGAGATGAGATTGAGAGAATAACAGAATTTGATCCTCTTACTGGAGAGATAAAGAGGCATGTTAATTATACATGTATATTTCCAGCGTCTCATTATGTAGTATCTCAGGATAAGATTAATGAATCAATTTTAGAAGTAGAGAAAGAACTTGTTGATAGAGTTAAATATTTTAAGGAAAATGATAAATTATTAGAAGCACAGCGTATTAATGAAAGAACTAATTTCGATATGGAAATGCTTAGAGAGACTGGTTTTTGTTCTGGAATTGAGAACTATTCAAGGATATTGGCAGGATTAGAGCCAGGGGCAACGCCTAATACATTATTAGAGTTCTTTGGCGATGATTTCTTAATAATTGTTGATGAGTCCCATATAACAGTTCCACAGATTAGAGGAATGTATGCTGGAGATCAAGCTAGAAAGACTACATTAGTTGATTTTGGATTCCGATTACCTTCAGCTAAGGACAATAGACCACTTAACTTTACTGAGTTTGAGACTAAGATAGACCAGATGTTATTTGTATCTGCAACACCTTCACAATATGAGCAAGAACATGAGTTGTTAAGGGTTGAGCAAATAATTAGACCAACAGGATTATTAGATCCACCTATATATGTTAGACCAGTTGAAGGTCAGATTGATGATTTGGTTACAGAAGTTAATAAGGTTGTTGAACAAGGTGGAAAAGTATTAGTTACAACACTTACTAAGCGAATGGCAGAAGATTTAGCAGACTATATGAGAGGACTTGATATTAAGGTTAAATACCTTCATTCTGATATTGATACTCTTGAGAGAATAGAGATAGTTAGAGATTTGCGTTTGGGAGTATTCGATGTGTTAATTGGTATTAACTTACTAAGAGAAGGTCTGGATATTCCAGAGATTACATTGGTTGCTATATTAGATGCAGATAAGGAAGGATTCCTTCGTTCTGAGACTTCGTTGGTTCAGACTGTAGGACGTGCTGCTCGTAATAGTGAAGGTAAAGTTATTATGTATGCAGATACTATTACTCGCTCTATGAAACTTGCTATTGACGAAACAAATAGAAGAAGAGGTATACAGGATGAATATAATAAGGAGCATGGAATAACTCCACAGACTATTATTAAGCCAATAAGAGATATTATTTCAAATAGTGCTCTTGATAATGATAAGCAAAATAGTAAGATGGATAAGGACATTGAGTCAATGACTAAGAAGGAACTCAAAGAACTTATTGAAAGAGTTACTAAGAAGATGAATCAAGCAGCTATGGAACTTAATTTTGAATTGGCAGCAGAATTAAGAGACCGATTAAAAGAATTAAAATTAACATATAATGACTATGATTAACATACATGGAGGACACTTCTAATGGCTAGAGGAAAAGAGTATATAACAATAAAAGGCGCCAAAGAACATAACCTTAAAAATATAGATATTAAGATACCAAGAAATGAATTAGTAGTATTAACTGGACTTAGTGGTTCGGGAAAGTCATCCCTTGCATTTGATACTATATATGCGGAAGGACAGAGAAGATATATGGAATCTCTATCTTCTTATGCAAGACAGTTTTTAGGACAAGCAGAGAAACCAGATGTAGAGAAGATAGATGGATTATCACCAGCAATATCTATAGATCAGAAATCAACAAATCGTAATCCACGTTCTACTGTAGGAACAGTTACAGAAATATACGATTATTTAAGATTACTATATGCTAGAGTGGGTATACCTCATTGTCCTAACTGTGGCAAGGAGATAATGAAACAAACAGTTGACCAAATGGTTGATTGTATTATGGAACTTCCAGAGGGAAGCAAATTTCAATTATTAGCACCAGTAATAAGAGGTAGAAAAGGTGAACATAGTAAGATTTTATCTAGTGCTAAGAAAAGTGGATATGTAAGAGTTATCGTAGATGGAAGTATGTATGAGCTTTCAGAAGAGATCTCACTTGATAAGAATAAGAAACATAACATAGAGATAGTAGTAGATAGATTGGCAGTCAAATCGGGAATTGAGAAGAGATTAACAGATTCTATAGAGAGTGTATTGCGATTATCAGAAGGACTTGTAATAGTAGATGTAATAGGTGGAGAACAGATTAGATTTAGTCAAAGTTTTTCTTGTCCAGATTGCAATATTAGTGTTGATGAGATTGAGCCAAGAAGTTTTTCGTTTAATAATCCATTTGGTGCTTGTCCAGTGTGTCATGGACTAGGATTTAAGATGGAATTTGATCTTGAACTTATGATTCCAGATACTTCTCTAAGTATAAATGAAGGTGCTATTATAGTAATGGGTTGGCAATCTTGTACAGACCCTAAAAGTTATACCCATGCTATATTAGATGCTTTATCTAAAAAGTATAAGTTTAGCCTAGATACACCATTTGAAAAGTTAAGCGATAAGGCTAGAGATATACTATTGTATGGAACAAATGGAGAAGAGGTTAAGGTACATTATAAGGGTCAAAGAGGCGAAGGTATATATGATGTAGCATTTGAAGGACTTATAAGAAATGTTCAGAGAAGATATAGAGAAGCATCATCAGATACTATGAAACAAGAGTATGAGACTTTTATGGCAATTACTCCTTGTGAAGAATGTGGTGGACAAAGACTTAAGAAGGAATCCCTTGCAGTAACTATTGGGGATAAGAATATTTCGGAAGTTACTAGTATGTCTATAGAGGATATTAAGA
This sequence comes from Lachnospiraceae bacterium, assembly GCA_031547045.1. GTDB lineage: Bacteria > Bacillota > Clostridia > Lachnospirales > Lachnospiraceae > JAVBSN01. The sequence goes on along the minus strand of JAVBSN010000049.1, from coordinate 22,079 downwards.
ACTTTAATGAAGGGCTACAATTAACAGAAGTACAACATATGATAGGAGATCCTATTCTTAAAGAAATTAATGCCAGAGTAGGTTTTTTAGTAGATGTAGGACTTGATTATCTTACACTAGCAAGAGGTACGGCATCTTTATCTGGTGGAGAGGCGCAGAGAATTCGTCTTGCAACGCAGATTGGTTCAGGACTTGTAGGTGTTGCATATATTTTAGATGAACCAAGTATAGGACTTCATCAAAGAGATAATGATAAGTTAATTAAGACATTGGTTAACCTTAGAGATTTGGGAAATACATTACTTGTTGTTGAGCATGATGAGGATACCATGTTAGCAGCAGACCATATAGTTGATATAGGTCCTGGTGCTGGAGAACTTGGTGGTGAAGTGATTGCTCAAGGAACAGCAAAACAGATAATGGCATGTAAGAAGTCTATTACAGGAGCTTATCTTAGTGGAAGAATTAAGATTCCAGTACCTACTGAAAGAAGACAACCTACAGGTTGGATGAAGGTAGTAAACGCTTATCAGAATAATTTAAAGCATATAGATGTTGATTTTCCATTAGGGATAATGACTTGCGTAACTGGTGTGTCAGGTTCAGGAAAGAGTTCTTTAGTTAATGAAATATTATATAAGAAGTTGGCAAAGAGGCTTAATAGAGCCAAATTCAAATCAGGAAAGCATGATAGAATAATAGGATATGACCAATTAGATAAGGTTATTGCAATTGATCAATCTCCGATTGGAAGAACTCCTCGTTCTAATCCAGCTACTTATACAGGTGTATTTGATCAAATAAGAGATTTATTTGCAACAACAAAGGATTCTAAGGAAAGAGGATATAAGAAGGGCAGATTTAGTTTTAATATATCTGGAGGACGATGTGAGGCATGTCGTGGAGATGGTATAATTAAAATAGAGATGCATTTCCTACCTGATGTGTATGTTCCTTGTGAGGTATGTCATGGAAAACGTTACAATAGAGAAACTTTAGAGGTTAAATACAAGGGCAAGAATATCTTTGAAGTCCTTGATATGACAGTAGATGAGGCTTGTGATTTCTTTAAGAATCTACCAGCTATACTTAGAAAGATAGAGACTCTTAAGGAAGTTGGTTTAGGATATATTAAACTAGGTCAACCATCAACAACTCTTTCTGGTGGTGAGGCTCAGAGAATTAAGCTTGCTACAGAGCTTAGTAAGAGAGGAACAGGCAAGACTATTTATATACTAGATGAGCCTACAACAGGATTACATTTTGCTGATGTTCATAAACTTATAGACATTCTTAGAAAACTTAGCGATGGTGGTAATACTGTAGTGGTTATAGAGCATAACCTAGATGTTATTAAGACGGCTGATTATATAATAGATATTGGCCCAGAAGGTGGAGATAAGGGTGGTACAATAGTTGCTTCTGGAACCCCAGAGGAGATTGTACAGACAGAAGTGTCATATACTGGAAAGTATCTTGCAAAATATTTGCAGTAAGGCATAGATAAATATTGTTTATAGGATAATATGCAAAGAACTTGGCGACGATTATAGTTACCAAGTTCTTTTATATTGCCATACTATTCGGCTCCTGCAGCTAATAGGGGCTCAGCTAAGGGTATGTCAGGCAAGTCGGAGTAGTTTGAATATCTTAATCCGTAACTTCTTGCTTGTATTAGTAAGAATTTGTATCTTTGTCCAGCAGCATTTAGCTCATATATATAGCAATCAATTAAATCTGGATCTGTAATAAACTCAAGATTGGATAATGCTGTATTATAAGCAGTTTTTGCTAACTCTATTTCATATAGTAACTTGTCTTTCATATCATATGTTTGCTTCTTGTTCTTTTTCAAGTAAACACCACCTTTATTATAAATTTAGAACTTGTCTATATATATTATAGTCGGCAGTAAGCCATAATATTCCAAACTAGTAATAATTTATTAGAAAAAGCATAGAATTATATAAAAACTTAGGTGAGTACATGAGCGAAAATCAAATGATTTTGTTGATATGTGGCATAGCATTTATAATAGCAATTATTTATGGGGTGGTAAAAAAACCAGTAAGTATATTGCATTTTTTAGGAAGAGGGGCATTGGGTATAGCAATAATATATATTGTAAATTCTTATATAGCTCACTCAGCATTGGTTGGTGTAAATATTTTTACTATTGGAGTATCGGCTATGCTTGGACTACCAGGGGTAATTCTTATGTATGCTGTAAAAATTTATGAAATTTTTATGTAAAATATATAATTACATATAGACAAGAGTAAAAATATATGTTACAATTTTCATACAACGTTGAATATAACTAGAGGAAGTGATGTAAGTTATAATTAATTTAATAGGATTAATATTTGTGCTAACTGGAGTAATATATGATGTTAGCACATACAAGATTCCCAATAGGGTTCCAATAACAGGTTTGATAATAGGAGTATTATTGAATCTAGTTGCTAAGGGTCCCTTGATAATCTTGGAATCACTGGCAGGTATATTTATACCTATTGCTATTCTATTCTTTCTGCATAGACTAAAGTTTTTAGGTGCAGGTGATATTAAGTTGCTAGCCATGATTGGTAGCTATCTAGGATTTGACATAATATATGTTATTCTATATTCATTTATTTTCGGCGGAATAATTTCTATTCTGCGTATCTTATTTAATTTTATCCACAAAAATAATACAAGCAGATATATTCACTTTACTATAGCTATATTTATTTCTTATGTATATGTAGTGTTAATGGAGGTGATACATTGAGTAATTATAGAATAGGTCTACTCTGTGAAGATGAGGACTATGGTAGGTCTTTGCAAAACTATTTTATAAGCAAGGCGGAGCATTATTTTATAACTGTTTTATTTACTAGTGAAGAACAAGTATTACAGTATTTAGAGGATAATTCTCTGGATATACTTTTATCTGATATGAATATTGTGTTAGAAAATATAAAAACCATATGCTTGAAAGAAAGAAAAATAGATAATTGCTTTGACAGTGGTAATGATGAAGTGTACAGATACCAAAAAGCTTCTGATATATTAGAACATATATATAAGTGCCTAAGAGATGGAAGGGGTAATGCAATAAAAGTTCGTGGCGAAACAAAAATATTGGCTGTATATTCCCCAGTTGAAAGAAGTGGTAAAACCAGTTTTGCTAATACATTATGTGAAAGCAATCATTTAGAAAAGAACTTATATATTGGAATGGAGCTGTTCGGAGAAAATAAGGACTTATGGGGAATGGATAATCTTATATACTATTTAAAGCAACGAGATGAAAATATTATTGAAATTATAACTAATAATATTATAACTAAGAACTATTATGAGATTATTGCATCACCATATGTATATACGGATATGTTAGAGCTTAATTATACGGATATGGAATGGTTAATTGAGAAATTAAGAAGTATGACTGATTATTCTAAAATAGTCTTTGATATAGATATACTATCGGATTTAAGAATTTTAGATTTGTTTGATGAAATATATATGCCTATTTTAAAGGGGTATGAATATAAGGTAGACAGATTTGAAAATGTCTTAGATAGACTAGAATTATCTATGATAAAAAAGCATGTCGAAAAGGTTAACTTGATTGATATAAATAATAAGGAGGAATTGAATGATCTTGTTAGAAGATATACTTAAGCAAGAATTGCAAGAAGACATATTATCTAGAATAGATTTATCAAAAGATGTAGAAGATAATGTGGTTAATAATATTATTGATAATTGTATATTAGATAAATCTAGGCAAATCTACATACCTATTAATATTAAGAACAAATTAAAAAAGGACTTGTTTAATTCCATAAGAAGATTAGATATATTATCAGTATTGTTGGCAGATAACAATATTACAGAAATTATGATAAATGGATATAATAATATTTTTGTTGAAGAAAAGGGAATGATTCATAAGCTAGAGGATAAATTTGTGGATGAAACAAAGCTTTTAGACGTAATACAACAAATAGTTGGGGATTGCAATAGAATTGTAAATGAAGCTACGCCTATTGTTGATGGACGGCTTAGGGATGGATCCAGAGTAAATGTTGTATTACCTCCAGTTGCACTAGATGGAGCAATTGTGACAATAAGAAGATTTCCTGAAAAGGCATATACAATAGATGACTTAATAAATATAGGAAGCTTAAGTAGAGAGATTGCAGATTTTCTAAAATTATTAGTCGTAGCAGGTTACAACATCTTTATAAGTGGTGGAACAGGTTCAGGAAAGACCACTTTCTTAAATGCACTTACTAATTTTATTCCTCAAAATGAGAGAATTATCACAATTGAAGATTCAGCAGAATTAAAAATAAATAATATAAGTAATCTTGTAAGGTTAGAGGTTAGGAATTCTAATGTTGAAGGTAACAATCAAGTTTCTATAAGAGACTTAATAAAGTCAGCCCTTAGAATGAGACCTAATAGAATAATTGTAGGTGAAGTGCGAGATGGAGTAGCTTTAGATATGATAAGTGCTATGAATACAGGTCATGATGGAAGTTTAAGTACTGGACATGCTAATTCAAGTAAGGATATGCTAGCTAGGTTAGAAACGATGATATTAATGGGGGTTGACATGCCAGTTCTTGCAATAAGGCAACAAATAGCTTCAGCACTTGATATTATAATACATCTAGGAAGACTTAGGGATAGGAGTAGAAGGGTTTTGGAGATAAGTGAAGTTTTAGAAGTGAGAGATAATGAAATTAAGATTAATCAACTATTTCAATTTGTAGAGGAGAGGGAAGAGGAGAATAGAGTGATTGGATATTTGAAAAAAGAAGGAGAATTACACAATATAAGAAAATTGCAATATGCAGGTTTATATAAAATATAAGAAAGGGAAGGGTATGGAAATTGATTATAGTATATATAGATTAACAACTTTTGAATGGATTTATTGTTTATGCAAATATACATTATTGTTAATAGGAATAGGAATATTATTTTACGATAGCATTTTATCAACCATATTAATTAGTCCAATTATTTATTTGTTTATTAAACAAGAAATAAATAAAAAGAAAGCAATAAGATTAAAACAGTTAAATCTTGAATATAAGGAATTAATATTATCAGTAGCTAGTTCTTTAAATGCAGGATATTCTTTAGAAAATTCCTTTAGGAATTCTCAAAAAGATATTAAAGTAATTTTCCCTAAGGGAAGTTATATAGAGCAAGAGCTTAATATAATTATAAATGGCATTGAAAATAACATTCCCATTGAAAAAATGATGCTTAAATTTGCTGATAGAAGTGGTCTAGAGGAGGCACATAATTTTGCGGAAATTTTAAAAATTGCAAAGAGAAGTGGAGGTAATTTAATAAAAATTATAGGAAAGACAGCTCAAAAGATTAGCGAAAAAATAGAAGTGAATCAGGAAATAGATACAACTATTGCATCAAAGAAATTAGAACAGAGAATTATGGAATTAATGCCATTTTTAATTGTTTTGTATATTCGAATTAGTAATTTTGATTATGTGAAGGGTCTTTATCATAACCCTATAGGAATAATTGTTATGACAATTAGTCTAGGGTTAACATTTATAACTAATATGTGGGCAAGAAAGATTGTTAATATAGAGGTGTAATTATGGACGTAAATAAATATATTAACAAATGTGGGTTGTACATATATAGGTTACTGAAGCTGGATACGGAATCATATGGACATAATGTTAAAAGTAGCATTAAGAAGATAAATATGATTCATGGAAATGAGTTAGAGGAATATGCAAGGCAGTTTTGGTTAAGGCAGATAAAGAGAAGCGTATTTATATTTTTATCTGCAATAATAATATTATCATTTATAATAATATCCAATAAAACAAGTAATAAAAGTATTGTGATTGAAAGGGATAGTTATGGAGGTGAAGAAAAGGAATATTTATTTGATATAGCTAGAGATGATTTTAGAAGTACAATCAATATATATATACCGGCTGTATTGTATAGTGATGAAATGCTAGAGATTATTATTGCTGATATATCAAGTAAATTAGAGGAGAGTTTGATTGGAGACAATGATAATCTAGAAAATATAGTGACGGATTTATGCATGTCAGAAGATACAGAGTATGAAGGTATAAGTATTAGATGGAGTACCAGTAATTATGATAGGGTCAGTAGAACAGGTACAGTATTTAATGAAGATATTAGGGTCCCAACTCAGGTATTTATTAAGGCAGATATATTATATGAAGAAATAATTAAAGAGATAGAATATAAGGCCATAATTTGTCCTAAGGCATATACAGAAGAGGAGATAATAGAAGATAAGATTAGAAAAAATATAGAGGATTTAATTAATGAAGATTTGGAAAGTATTTATGTTGAGGTTCCTCAAAGTATTGATGACATAGATATAAGCGAAAAATCCTCAAAACATAGCTCAAAGTATATAATTGTATTATTATTTTTATTAGCAATACCTTTATTATATCTTAAAGAAATAGAAGCATTAAAAACAAAAGTAAAGTCTAGAAACAGACAATTATTAAAAGAATATTCTAACTTTATTAATAAGCTAGTTTTGTTATTGGGAGCTGGGATGAATGTCAAAAGCAGTATTCACAAAATGGTTGAGAAAAAACCAAATCAAAGAAATTATCTATATGAAGAATTGACTATTACTGTAAACGAATTAAATGCAGGGATAAGCGAAAACGTAGCATACTATAACTTTGGAAGAAGAATAGGAATGCCAACATATCTTAAGATTTCAACTTTAATTATTCAAAATGTTAAATTAGGTTCAAAAGGATTATTACAACAATTAGAGCAAGAGGAAGTATGGGCGTTTGAACAACGAAAAGAATATGCCAAGAAACTTGGGGAAGAAGCAGGAACTAAATTGCTATTTCCTATGATTATTCAGATGTTAATCGTAATGATTATAATTATGATTCCGGCATTGCTTAATTTTAATGTCTAAGAATTAATATAGTGAGGTATGTTTTGAAAAATCTTGTTATAGATAGAAATATATTTACTAAGGAGGTGAAAACTATGAATTGGATTAAAGAATTTTGGGAAGATGAAAGTGGTATGGGAGTAGTAGAAGTTATCTTAATTATAGTGGTTCTTATAGCTATAGTAATAATATTTCAAGATCAAATAACTAAGTTGGTAGAAAATATATGGAATTCAATTAATAAAAGTGCCAAGAAAGTATATTAGTAAATAGCCCGTATGGGCTATCTACTAATATAGAGAATAGGATATATAGGATAAGGAGGTAAAACTATTTATAAGAATAAAGGTCAAATAACAGTGTATTTGTGCTTGAGTATTTCCATTGTATTAATGTTTTTTATGACTATTTTAGAGGGCATAAGAGTATATATGGGGCGAAGCAGAGCAGAGGTTAGTACCTCTGGAGCAATGTACAGCATAATGGCAGATTATAATAGTGAATTATTTAAGAGATACCATTTAATAGCTTTAGATGTTGATTATGGTGGAAGAGGAGAAGCTTATTTAGAAGAAAAAGTAATAGATTATTTAGAATATAATCTTAATCCACCATTAAATAATGGATTATACATTTATGAAATAAAAGATGTATTTCTCGTAGATTATATTAGCGTTACAGATAACAATTTAAGCAATTTTAAAAAGCAAATAAAAGAATATATAAAGACAGAGGGGGTAATTGATGTAACCCAAGATCTGATAGAGAGAGTAACTATAGGTGAAGATGGGTCTGAGGTAGGACAAGATGAAGAAGATACAGGAGATTTATTTGATGAAGTAGAAGATCCAAGAAATGTTATTGAAAGAATAATGGATAATGGAATATTAAGCTATGTTATCCCTAAAAATGTTCATATATCTACTAATAAAATTGAAACAGAGTCAATACCTTCTAATAATCAAATAGAGTATGGAGAAAACAATATATTAAGTGCTAGTGACATAGATATTAGTTTTAGTAATATAAGTAATATTAATGCAGATGAAGAGCTTTTGGATTTTAATAATATACTAGATGGATTGGGCAAAGAAAAGCTAGAAGTTATTATATATGCTATGAATTGCTTTAGCAATTATAGAAGTTCAGTAAAGTATGATACGGTGCTTGATTATGAAGTGGAATATTTAATTACAGGAAAAGATAAAGATTATGACAATCTAGAATCTGTTGCAAATAAAATATTATTTCATAGGTATGTAGTGAATTATATAGATATTAATAGTAATGAAAGTAAAAAAGCAACAGCATTAGTTTTAGCAACGGCATTGTCGGTGATAACCGTGACAGAAGAGGCAATAGATGTTTATCAAAATATAATATTAGCGGCATGGGCTTATCTAGATAGTCTAGATGATGTACGGGACATAATGAGTGGTGAAACAATAGATAATCTAAGCTATGAAGATTATTTGGTTATATTATTAGCGATGTCTATTAATAAGGATAATCAATATTATAGAATGTTAGATTTAATGGAAATAAATATACAGCAATATGAATCTGATTTTAGAATACAAAATTGTGCTTATATCATAAAAGTAAATGGATATATGGAATTTGATTCAAGGTTAATATCAAACATTAATAATCAGAAATATATATATTATTTTGATAAAGAAATAAGTTATTAGTTAGGGGTAATATGTAATGTTCTCTTATAAAGACAAACAAAGAAAAATAGAATTGAATAAAATAAAAAATAATAAAAAAATTAAACCTCTCCAGGTACGAACTCTTGCAAATACTTTTTTTCAAAAAGTTTGTTGGAATAAGAGTGCATTACATATCATCTCTAATAACCAAGGAAATGCTGTTATAGAAGCAACACTTACTATGCCCATATTTATATTTTTATTTATAACAATATTTAGTTTTGGAAAAATAATTATTTTAGAACAAGATAAATATTTTGAAATGATGAGTACAGCAAGAGATATGGCATATTATACATCATCAGAATTGTTGGATTCAGATGGGTATGTAGAATTGCATAGCTATTATAGCAAAGAGATTAATATTCCATTTATTAATGTATATGGCATACTTACACCATTACAAGTTAGGCAAAAAGCTTTTGTAGGATATTTTTATGAAGATGAAAAAGTTAAGTATGTGTATGTAGCTGAAAATGGACAAGTATATCACAATAGTAGGAGTTGTACACATATTAAGTTAGGTATAAAAGAAGTAAGTAAAAACAGTTTACATAACACAAACAGCAAATATATCTCCTGCAAAATCTGTGGAGATGAAAGTAATTATAGTGAAAAAGTATATATAACAACATCTGGAGATTGTTATCATTATTTTTCTGGGTGTAGTGGACTTAAGCGGTCGGTAAGCAGGGTAAAGCTAGAATATACAAGTGGATTAAGAGAATGTAGCAGATGTGGAAAATAGATAAATAATAAAAGGAAATAGAATATGAAGAAAATAGGCAAAAATAAAGGAAGTGCAACTTTAGAAATGACCCTAGTTATGCCAATTATAATAATTATATCTTTTATATTAATTAAGTTGTTGGTGTTTGTATTAGATGAGGCAAAACTAAGGTGTTATATTACGAAAGAAGTGAGTAATCTATCATTATTAAAAAAACAAGAAATTGAAGAAGATATAGAACTTGAATTAGATGGAACCTTTAGTGAATATACCTTGCTAGAAAATAAAATTGTATTAGGTAAATTATATATTAAAGCAGAAAATAAAATATTAACAATAACGCCAATAGGTGAATATTCGATGATAACCAACTGTGATTATAATATGGCTATTAATAATATAAGCAAATATCTTAGAGGGAGGCAGATAATTGAAGAGAGAGTATTGCAATAGAGGATTTGATAACTATTACATAATAACAATAGAAGGAAATAAATATAATTATGAAATAAATGTATTAATAAATAATAAGTTTGTACATTTACTGCCAGTAGATATTAAGGCATGTGATAATAGCAAAATATACGAATATAAAATTAATACAATGCAGCCATTTAAAGAATTTTTAGATGGCTGTAAACTATCATATGATGAATTGTCAAGGATTATAGGAGATATTATTAAATGTATATTGGAAATAGAAGAATATTTATTATCAGTAAATAATTTAATTATAAATGTTGATGATATTTTTGTGGATATAAAAAGTAACAATCTAAAGTTTTGTTATGGTGAAGGATACAATAAAATTATAACAGATCAAATAAGGGAATTAATTGAAGAGTTAATAAGCGGTATTAATCCACAAGATAAAATGGGAGTAGAATACATATATAACTTATATGAATATATGCAAGGATATAACATGTCTATGGAAGGATTTATTAAGTTAGCAAATAAGGATTATTATAGCTCGGAAAATAATGGGAAGAGTGTAGGTAGTTGCACGGAAAGGCATAACTACAATCAAGATGATAGAGAAGACATCCAAATAAAAGAAAAAAGTAAATTAAGAAAAATAATAAGTAAAGATAATAAAGTTAAACCTTATAAAGTATTTTGTACAAATGCAATTGTACTAGATGGCATTTCTATGACAATAATAATATTTAGAATAATTAAAGGTATTGCAAACTCAATGGATTATAAATTAGGAGTAGTGTTGCTTGTATCATTGGGGGTTATAGTATTTTTATTAAGAAGTAGTGATGAAGAAGAAAAAATAGAAGACGATTCTAGAGCAGTTCAGAATAATTCAGAAGTAGAATTTTCTAATATAGTTAAGAGACGTTCGGAGATAGATATTTCTAATATAATTAAGAAAAATTCAGAGGTAGATATTTCTAATGTAATTCAGACTAGGCAAGAAATAGATTATTCTAATGATGATACCGAATTAATGATAGCGGATACAGGTGATGAAGAAACAGTATTACTTGTATATAAGAAAAAGCAAAGCAATATTATGTTAGTCTCTCAAAAAAGCATAATAAATAATATCTATCTTAATAAACAATCAAATATTATTGGTAGTAGTAGCGTACGGTGTAATGTAATAATACAAGATAGTGGTATAAGTAGAGTACATGCAACCATATTTTTTCAAAATAGTAATTGGTATATCACAGATTTGAATTCTACAAATGGTACATATGTTAATAATTGCAGAATTCAAAGCAGTTTGGCAATTGTGATAAAGAATCAAGACAAGATAGCATTTGCTCAATCCATATATGTAGTGAATATTGAAATGTAATTACTTTAGATAAAATACAAAAAGATATAAAAGAACTATGGAAAAGTTGCAGGATATGATTATTGAAGAAAAAGTGACTAAGGTAAATTATAAGATAGATCTATTTCGATAAAGGTAATAGAAGATGGAGAAAGATTTGTTACACGTATGTATAGAAATAGAAGATTGGGTGAGTTCCTGAAGGAACTTGATTTATGTGAAGGACATTCAACAGGTATTCCAACAATACAAATCAATCTTGAGAAAAATGGCTCTTCAAAGGCTATTTTTTATACAGATGAGGAACGAAAAGCATTTAGGGTAGAAATACCCTTACATTCGGATTTTGTTAAAAAACAAAATATGAATGCAATAAATGACCCAATAAATGATTCCATTAAAATGACTTTTATGGAAAATAAGGTGTTGGAAATGCTTAAAAAAGATGGAACACTTAGTCGTAAAAAGCTATCAGAACAAATTGGATGTGCGGAAGTAACTATCAAAAGAGCGATAGAAGGATTAATAGGAAAGGAAATTATTGTTCGTGAAGGTTCGAAGAAGACAGGGACGTGGAAAATTAAGAAGAGGACAAAGTTTGATATGCCCTCTGTCAAGTAGACATGTTAAATATCTAAAAGGTTATAGTTTTTCTGACTACAGAATAAAAACTACTCTATGGGTTATGATTAAGAATATAGATGTAATAGAATGCGGACAATTGATATACATTACAAATTAATTAATTTAGACACACTTATTATTGTAAAATCGAGGATTTCAGACTATAATATAAAGGAGTTTGAAAAGAGGTGGATTACAGTTGAAGGTAAATATTTATTATGGCGGAAGAGGTTTAATAGATGACCCTACTTTATATGTTCTTTCTAAGATTACAGAAGTTTTAGAAGAACTTAGAGTTGACGTGGTTAAATATGATTTATATAAAGATAAAAATGCAATAGCTACTTTGCCAGCAACCCTTAAAGATGCAGATGGTGTAATTCTTGCAACTACAGTTGAGTGGATGGGTATTGGCGGATTAATGCAGCTATTTTTAGATATGTGCTGGCAGTATGGGGATAAGAGCAAAATATCTAGTATGTACATGCTACCAATTGCTATGGCAACAACTTATGGTGAGAAAGAAGCAGAGATAACATTAGCAAAAGCATGGGACATGCTTGGTGGAATACCTATTAATGGTCTAGCTGCATATGTTGCTAATTTTGCAGAATTTGAATCTAACACAGGATATACAACAATAATTGAGAAAAGCGCAGAGAATTTATATAGATCAATAAGTCAGAAAACAGTTAGTTTACCTACTAGTAATAGTGCTATTAAGGAAAATATCCTTAAGACAAAATCCATAGATTTAACACCACAAGAAAGTGAGCAACTTTCTAAATTTGTATCTGATGATGGATATGTTAAGAAACAGAAGGAAGACATACAAGAGTTAACAGCTAAGTTTAAAGAGATGCTAGGTGATGATAGTAAGAAACCAGCAGGCTCAGATGATATATATATAGATGAATTTATGAAGAATTATTATCCAGAACCAGATTTTAGTGCTAAATATATATTAATATTATGTGATATAAATAAGAATCTTGCTATAGATGTTGATCCAGAAACAGTTAAATGTGAATATACTGAAGATACAGAAGGTGACGTAGTAATGAAAGTTTCTAACAAAGTAATTAAGAATATCATTGCAGGAAAAGTAACCTTCCAAAAGGGATTTATGTCAGGGGAGATAACAGCCAAGGGTAATTTCAAAACCCTTAGAATGTTAGATCAGATATTTAGATTTAGATACAAGCGATAGCTTAAGGAGATAATAAGATGTCATATGTAGCATTATATAGAAAATGGAGACCTAACGAATTTGCAGAAGTAAAGGGACAGGAGCATATAGTTACTACATTAAAGAATCAGATTATACATGATAGAGTTGGACATGCTTATCTATTCTGTGGAACAAGAGGAACAGGTAAGACAACAGTAGCTAAATTATTTGCAAAAGCAGTTAATTGCGAGAACCCACTTAGTGATGGAAGTCCTTGTAATGAATGTGAAACTTGTAAGGCTATATCACAAGGAAGTTCAATGAATGTTATTGAAATAGATGCAGCCTCTAACAATGGTGTTGATAACATTCGTGAAATAAGAGAACAAGTTCAATACTCTCCAGCTAGTGGAAAGTATAAGATATATATAATTGATGAGGTTCACATGCTTTCTATAGGAGCATTTAATGCTCTCTTAAAAACCCTTGAAGAACCACCATCATATGTAATATTTATATTGGCAACAACAGAAGCTCATAAGATTCCAATTACAATTTTATCAAGATGTCAGAGATATGATTTTAGAAGAATATCTTTAGATGTAATAGCTGATAGACTAATGGATTTAGTAAATAGAGAAGGAATATCTGCTGAAGAAAAAGCCATACAATACATAGCAAAAGTGGCAGATGGTTCTATGCGAGATGGATTAAGTTTACTTGACCAATGTATAGCATTTTATTTGGGGCAAGAATTAACTTATGAAAATGTATTAGAAGTATTAGGAGCTGTTGATATTGAAGTGTTCAATAATCTTATGGATACTATAATAGATAAGGATACAGTAAAAGCAGTTGAAGTAATAGATAATGTCATATGGCAGGGTAGAGACTTAGGTCAATTTATAATAGAATTCACATGGTATATGCGTAATTTGTTACTTGTTAAGGCATCAGAAAAAGGAGTAGATTCTCTAGATATGTCACAGGAGAATATAGAGAATCTTAAGATAACTGCAAGCAAACTAGAAATAGAGAGTTTAATAAGATATATAAGAATATTTTCTGAATTATCTAATACAATTAAATATGCCACACAAAAAAGAGTAATGCTTGAACTAGCAATAATAAAATTATGCGTTCCATCAATGGAGCGTGGTAATATAGATTCTATTTCAGATAGGGTATTAACATTAGAAATGAATCTAGATAAAAAGTTATCAGAGATGTCTAACAATGTTCAAGTTATACAGAAGGTTGATAATGCAGAAGCTACTGTTACTAAAGAGATTCCTAAGGCAACAAAGGAAGATATTAATAAGTTAATGTCAGATAAAGCTAAGTTGGTAGATGCGCTCAAAACTGTACCTACCAAAATGGTTGCAACAAACTTTGAAGGAATTAGACAAGAAGATATATATCCAACAGATACAGGATTTAATATATTTATGAGAGATAATTTTTCCCTTAAAAGAGTTGATCGAGATGTACCAAAGAAAGAAATAAAAGAGCATTTAGCTAATAGATTTGGTGTTGAATATGATATAAGCTTTACACAAAAAGTAGCTAAGACTACAGGAGTTAATTCGGTAGTAAGTAGTATAAATAATGTTATAGATGTAACAATTAATAATTAATATAGGAGGATGTATCATGGCAAAAAGAGGTGGATTCCCAGGAGGCGGAGCTATGCCAGGGAATATGAATAATTTAATGAAGCAAGCACAGAGAATGCAAAGACAAATGGAGGAAACTACGAAAGAACTTGAAGATAAAGTATATGAAGCAAGCGCAGGTGGTGGAGTAGTAACTGTTACAGTTTCAGGTAAGAAAGAAGTAATGTCAGTTAAACTAAAAGAAGAAGTGGTCGATCCAGACGATATAGAAATGTTAGAAGATCTTATAATGGCAGCAACAAATGAAGCATTAAGAGCACAAGAAGCAGATTCAGCAGAAAATATGGCTAAGATAACAGGCAATATGGGTGGATTAGGAGGATTACCGTTCTAATGTATACCTATAGTAATCAAATTACTAATTTAATAGAGGAAATAGGTAGACTACCAGGAATAGGTAATAAATCAGCACAGAGATTAGCATTTCATATTATTAATATGCCAGAAGAACAGGTTCAGCATTTATCGGAGATTATTTTAGATGCAAAAAGGAGTATAAAATACTGTTCTTGTTGTTATACTCTTACAGATAAAGAAATATGTCCAATATGTTCATCTGATAAAAGGGATCATAATACAATAATGGTAGTTGAGACACCTAGAGATTTGGCGGCATATGAGAGAACTGGAAGATATGAAGGGGTATATCATGTGTTAAATGGTGCGTTAGACCCAGCTAGAGATATTGGTCCATCAGATATAAGACTTAAAGAATTAATGATAAGGCTACAAGGAGATGTGGATGAGTTAATTGTTGCGACTAATTCTAGCCTAGAAGGTGAAACAACTGCTATGTACATAAGTAAGCTAGTTAAACCTACAGGAATTAAAATAAGTAGGATAGCAAGTGGGGTGCCCGTTGGAGGAGACTTAGAATGTATAGATGAAGTCACTCTTTTTAGAGCTCTCGAAGGCAGGACAAGTTTATAGTAAACTTGTTAAGTAACATTGTATAAATACTCTACGAGTAGTATAAACTAATGAAAGAGAAGGTGGCTTATATGAAGAGAATAGGAATGTTAACAAGTGGTGGAGATTGTCAAGCACTAAACGCAACTATGAGAGGCGTAGTTAAAGGTCTTACAACTGGTAATGAAAAAGTAGAAGTATATGGTTTTCTAGAAGGATATAAAGGTTTAATGTATGGTAATTATAAAACATTAACAGGAGCAGATTTTTCAGGAATATTAACTCAAGGTGGTACAATACTTGGCAGTTCTAGACAACCATTTAAATTAATGAGAGATCCAGATGAAAATGGTCTTGATAAAGTTAAAGCAATGAAGGACACATATAAGAAATTAAAATTAGATTGTCTAGTTGTTTTAGGTGGAAATGGTTCACAAAAAACAGCTAACCTACTTTCAGAAGAAGGATTAAATGTAATTGGTTTACCAAAAACAATTGATAATGACATTTGGGGAACAGATATGACGTTTGGTTTCCAAAGTGCAGTAGATATTGCAACAAATGCAATTGATTGTATTCATACAACAGCATCTTCACATGGTAGAGTATTTATTGTTGAAGTAATGGGTCATAAGGTTGGTTGGATTACCCTTCATGCAGGTATTGCAGGGGGAGCAGATATTATATTAATACCAGAGATACCATATGATATAAATAAAGTAATAGCAGCTTTAGATAAGAGAGAAAAAGCAGGAAAGAAATTCTCAATATTAGCAGTAGCAGAAGGTGCAATATCTAAAGAAGTAGCAAGCCTTCCTAAAAAAGAAAGAAAAGCTGCTATAGCATCGTCACAATATCCATCTGTAGCATATGAAATAGCAGATAAGATAAAAGAAGCATCAGGAAAAGAAATAAGGGTAACAGTTCCAGGTCATACACAAAGAGGTGGAAGTCCTTGTCCTTATGATAGAGTATTATCAAGTCGATTAGGTGCTAAGGCAGCAGATATGATTAAAAATAGTGAATATGGACAACTTGTAATAATTAAAGATAATGAAGTAACATCAATGCCACTTGCAGAAAGTGCAGGCAAATTAAAATATGTATCACCAGACGATAGTATAGTTCAAAATGCAAAACAATTAGGAATCTCATTTGGAGACTAATTAGGATTGTAACATAATCTCCGTATAGGCATAAATTATAATATATGTCTATAAGGAGATTATTAAATAGTATGAATAAGTATAATGACATGAATATGCCTCTATATAATATAGAAGATGAAGAGGCAGAAGCATTAGCTACAGATAAGGATTATGAATATATAAAAAGCATGTATCCTAAAATGGCTAGAGAAATAGCAGGCTATGTAGAAGAAGAATGTGATAAGATGGAATATGAAGGTAGTTCAATGTTTTCAGAATATCCAGATAAATCTACAGTTATGGTGATGGCTCAGAACATATATAATAATGGAAATTGGAATAGAAGAAATGATGGCTGTAGAGACAGAGATTGCCACGATGGACATAAAAGACCAGTACCGCCACCATATGTACCAGATAGAAGGGACATGGATAATCCATTTTTATCATTAATAGAAGTTATGTTATGTAATGAGATAAATTGCAGAAGAAACAGATATAATAGAAGAATGAGAAGATTTAGATAGATATAGTGCAAAAGGAAAAAAACATGAATAAGAAAAATTTTATTAAAGCAGTAGTGCTTATAGTGATTTTTGTGACTACTGTTTTGGTAGTTAATAGAATAAATAACTCAGGAATAAATAACTTAGCGGCAGAGATGGAACAACCAACATTGCCGCTAGTTTATGTTAAATATGAAGACAAGCTTATTAATTGTATGCATGGATATACATGTGACATAGATACAACATTGCTTAGAGAAACAATTACTCCAATTGATAAGAATAAAACTGTCGAATTGTGGATAGATCAAAGTATCCAGAGTTTTGATAATCTGCATTATGAGCTTAGAACTATAAAAGATGATTCTCTTGTGGAAGAGGGAGTAATAGAAGATATAGTAGAAGAAAATGGATATAAAAAAGCTACGGTTACATTTAGGATGGATGTAACGATTGGACAAGAGTATATGTTAGTTATTAGGCTTCAAGACGGAGATACTAAAGTAGCTAAATATTATACAAGGGTTCTATATGAAAAGGCTATGCATGCAGGCGCTTTACTTGATACAGTAGTTAATTTTAATAATAATATCTTTGATGGAACAAATATGTCAGCAGTAGGTTCAAAATTAGAGCCAGATCCAAAGGGAAATAATTCGGATTTATCATTAATTGATATACATTCAAATTATGAAACAGTTACTTGGGCAGGATTATCCCCTATGAAAATAACAACAGCAATTCCTGCAATAGTAGAGATTGACAGTAATTTTGCTTGTATAAATATGGAGTATGTAATTATTTCAAATGTTGAGGCAAGTAAAACTTATCTAGTAAAAGAAAGATATAGAGTTAGATGGGTTGATGAAGAAACAATTTATTTAGTTGGATATGAAAGAGAACAAGAAGAATTATTTTTAACAAGTAATGTTGATATTTCAAATAATAGATTTAGATTAGGTGTAGTTGACGATGAAGAATTCAAATACACTACAAGTGATAAAGAGAATAAAGTAGCCTTTGTTCAAGGTGGACAATTGTGGTATTATAATTATTCCAAATCTTCAATAGCTAAGGTATTTGGGTTTTGGCAAGATATATATACAGATGCTAGAACTATGTATAATCACCATAAAATAGATATTATTAACATGGATAACAATGGAAATATATTATTTGATGTATATGGATATATGAATAGAGGCAATCATGAAGGCGAAATGGGAATCGCCATATATGAATTTGATTCGGCAAATAATCGAATTAGTGAAATAGCATTTTTAGCAAGTGATTTACCTTATGATATGTTAGAGGAATACGCCTCTAAACTTGTGTATATGACAGGAGATAATTTGTATTATACTATGAATGATAGTATTTACTGCATGGATATTAATACTAAAGAAATCGAAGAAATAGTTTATAATGTTCCAAATGATGTTGTTGCAGTAGCGCCAAATAAAAATTATGTGGCCTATCCAAATGCAAGTACACCAGAAGAAAGTACATCTATAACATTATTAAACCTTGATACAAGAGAAACTACTATATTTGATGCAGGTGTAAATGAATATATTAAACCTTTAGGTTTTGTAGAGGGTGATTTAATATATGGTAAAGCAAGTTCAGCAGATATATTTACTAGAAAAGATGGTGAAGTAGTATTTCCTATGAATACATTATATATTGTTGATAGCAACAAAAATATAATGAAGGAATATAACAAAAATGTAGGATATGTTTCTGATATAACAGTAAATGGAAATGTAATTTACTTGGATAGAATACGAAGAACCACAGATGATTATGAAGAAATAGAATCTGATTTTATAAGTTATAAAGAAGATGTAAGCAATAAAGTTTCTTTTTCTTATAAATACTCAGATACCTATTATAATCAATATTATATGACATTTCCAAGCAATATATATGTAAAGACAAAGCCTAGATTAGTTATTACAGAAGAAAGTTTATTTAACGAATCAAAGCAATTGGAATTAGATAACAAAAAGCAAGGCGGCAGATATTATATGTATGCGGCAGGAAAATATAGAGGTTCCTATTCTTCTTCTCAAACAGCTATAAGAGAAGCATATGATGTATCAGGACTTGTGACTACCAGCCAAGGTGAAATTATTTGGAGAAAGACAACACTGGATGATTATAATTCAGTAGCTCAGAAAATTGCTATATATAATGTTGAATCATCTGAAGACTCATTGAAAGCCTGTGTATATATGATGGCAAATTATGAGGGGGCATCCTTTGATTTTTCTACATTAGAAGGAGAAAATGGTCTAGATATGATTACAAAATATGTAGGTAGAACAGGTGTTAATATGTCTGGTAACCTTATAGACGTTGGATTATATTATTTATGTAATGATGTTCCCTTTATTGTTAAATATACAGATAACACATATGTATTAGTTACAAGTTTTAATAGCAGTGCAGTAAGATATATTAATCCGTTGGAAAATGAAGATATAAGAGTTGACAGAGAAGAATTTGAAGAAAACATGGCATCTCAAGGAAATGTAATGTACAGTTATGTACCAGCATATAGGTAATATGAAATAAAGTAAGAATAGTATAAAAAAAGGAGGGTGTGAAAACATCCTCCTTATTTATAAGACTACTCTTCTGAAATAGTACCAACTGGGCAAGTACCAGCACAAGCACCACATGAGATACAAGTATCTGCATCGATTTCAAATTTGCCGTCTCCTTCTGAAATAGCACCAACTGGACAAGAACCAGCACAAGCACCACAAGAAATACAAGCATCACCAATAACAAAAGCCATGATAATATCCTCCTTAAATTTTGCATAATATATAAGTATATGTCTATTTTAATCGATTATATATATCATATCAAGTACTATTTGTAAAAAAATTGTTCTATTAAAAATACAAACCATTAATTTCCGCTATTCATCTCTTTTCTTTTTCTCTTCATACCATTAAGAATAACCTCTCGAGCCTTGAAAGCATCATCATTAGTTAAAGGACTAACACCCTTTAAAGGATAGTCTATACCTAGCTTCTCGTATTTTACTATTCCCATATCGTGATATGGTAAAACATCAACAACAGTTATCTGTCTAAATTCTCCTAAGAAATAACCTAATCTATCAAGATACTCATCAATATAAGTAATTCCAGGAACTAAAACGTGTCTAATCCATATAGTTTTACCTATATCATTTATATATCTAAGAAATTTAAAAATATTTGTATTAGGTTGCTTAACTAATTTTATGTGCTCATCGGGATCAATATGCTTAATATCTAACATAATTAAATCAGTAACAGCCATAAGTCTATCAAACTTACTCATAATTTCAGGACTATCAGGGTTAAATGTAATTCCTGAAGTGTCTAGGCAAGTATGAACGCCTCTTCCACGTGCCTCTTCAAATAACTCAATAAGAAAATCGAGTTGTAACAATGGTTCACCACCAGTAGCAGTAATACCGCCACCTTTAAGAAACGGTTCGTATTTGAAATAATCATCTACTAAATCTTTGGCTGTACGCATTTCACCACCAGATAATTCCCAAGTATCAGGATTATGGCAATAAGCACAACGCATAGGACAACCTTTAAAAAATATTACATATCTAATACCTGGACCATCAACGGTACCAAATGTTTCTATTGAATGAATTCTTCCTTCCATAAATAAGCTCCTTTAAGATATAAAAAATAAGGATACATCCTTATATATTATTATAGACCAATATTAGTGATTTAACAAATGATATAATCAAATATTTTTGAAGCATAAAACAAAAAGTCCTGTACCAGTTACCTTATAGGTAGCAAGTACAGGACTTCTATTAATATTTAATCACTTTAATTAGATTGACTGATGGAAAGTACGAGAAATAACATCGTTTTGTTGTTCCTTAGTTAATTTAATAAAGTTAACAGCGTATCCAGATACACGAATTGTTAATTGTGGGTAATTCTCTGGATGAGCTTGAGCGTCTAATAAAGTTTCTTTAGTGAATACGTTAACGTTTAAGTGGTGACCACCTTTTGTTACATATCCGTCTAACATTGATACTAAGTTGTCTATTTGTTGATTACTTGGCATAATATTTAACCTCCTATAATTATTATATTAATCTTGTTCAAGGCCTTCATCGATGCCCTCGTGTAATGTAGGAATACTACATGCAAGGTCACCTTTTGCACAATCTGTACAACCTAGAGTTTCTACAGATTTGCCGTCTTGGTTCTCATCAACAGAAACGTTAATGTGACCAACACCTGAGCCTACCATATTGTCTAACATTGAAACTATGTCATCTACTTTGCTTAGTTTATCATTCATAGAATCATATCCTTTACTGATTGATTAGTCGATGTCAATAGTGTCTCCAGCAAATACTTGATCCTCT
The DNA here is from genome assembly GCA_031547045.1 of Lachnospiraceae bacterium. Lineage (GTDB taxonomy): Bacteria > Bacillota > Clostridia > Lachnospirales > Lachnospiraceae > JAVBSN01. Next base: position 442 of record JAVBSN010000049.1, on the reverse strand, counting down.
TTACCAAGAGCACCTGGAATAATAGAGAATGTATTTGAAATACCATCTTGTGAATCCATAAATGGAAGTTTAGCAACAGAAGATAATGAAGCTAAAGCACCATTAGTATCTCTCTTGTGCATTGGGTTAGCACCTGGAGCTAAAGGCTCACCATATTTTCTACCATCTGGAGTGTTACCAGTGTTCTTACCGTAAGTTACGTTTGAAGTAATTGTAAGAACTGACATTGAAGGGAAACCGTTTCTGTATACATGGTTCTTTCTGATCATGTTCATGAATGTAGAAACAAGCTCTACAGCATTATCATCAACTCTATCATCGTTGTTACCATATTTAGGGAAATCGCCCTCTGTCTCATAATCAACTACTAAACCGTCTTCGTCTCTGATAGCTTTAACCTTAGCATATTTGATAGCTGAAAGTGAATCTGCAACAACAGATA
>JAVBSN010000059.1:0-31066 GCA_031547045.1 Lachnospiraceae bacterium | reverse complement strand
TAGCAACCTATGAGGAATGGTATGGTATAGAGCATAAGAGTCCTTCATTTATTGAAGAAGCAGTATATGGATTATGTGAGATTAATAGAGACGATATTAAGAAAGCAAGATTAGTGGCTAACCCAGGTTGTTACACAACATGTTCGATTCTTTCATTATATCCATTAGTAAAAGAAGGAATAATTAAACCACAGTCAATAATTGTTGATGCCAAGTCAGGAACTTCTGGTGCAGGACGTAGTGCTAAGGTACCTAATTTATATTGTGAAGTAAATGAAAATATTAAAGCATATGGAGTATTAACACATAGACATACACCAGAAATAGAAGAGCAATTAGGATATGCAGCAGGAGAAGATATAAATATTATATTTACACCACATCTAGTTCCTATGAATAGGGGAATATTAGTTACAGCATATGCTGATTTAGCAAAAGAAGTTTCTTATGAAGAAGTTAAGGCTATATATGATAAGTATTATAAGGATGAAGTATTTATTCGTGTACTTAATAAGGATGTACCACCTGAGACAAGATGGGTTGAAGGCAGTAATTATGTAGATATTAATTTTAAGTTAGATGAGCGTACAAATAGAATAGTTGTTATGGGAGCCTTAGATAATGTTGTTAAAGGTGCAGCAGGTCAGGCAGTACAAAACATGAATCTAGTATTTGGATTACCAGAAACAGAAGGATTATTATTAGCTCCTATGTTCCCATAAGTAGCAGATTACATTTAACTTATATAGATATATAGAAGGGAAGATTAGTATATGAATATAATAGATGGAGGAGTAACAGCTCCTATTGGATACAAAGCAACAGGTTTACGTGCAGGAATTAAACCAGGTAAAACTAATAGAGATATGGCACTTATAGTTAGTGAAGTTCCAGCAACTGTAGCAGGTACATTTACACTTAATATGGTAAAAGCAGCTCCGGTATTATGGGATATGAAGATTGTTAATGGACAAGAGACAGCTCAAGCTATAGTAATTAATAGTGGAAATGCTAATGCTTGTACTGGTGAACTTGGATATGAAAATGCAAAAACAATGGCATCTAATGTAGGAATGGAATTAGGTATAGATAAGAAGTTAGTATTAGTAGCATCAACAGGCGTTATAGGCCAACAATTACCTATGGAAGTTATCTATGAAGGAATAGGAAAGCTATCAAAGGAATTATTAGATACTAGAGAGGGAGCAGCACTTGCAGCAGAAGCTATTCTTACTACAGATACTAAGAAAAAGGAAATTGCAGTAGAGATAGAAGTAGGTGGTAAGAAAGTTACTATAGGTGCTATGTGTAAGGGTTCAGGTATGATTCATCCTAATATGGGAACAATGTTAGGATTTATAACAACAGATTTGAATATAAGTAAAGAATTATTAAGTGAAGCACTAAAGGCTGATGTTGAAGAAACATTTAATATGGTTTCAGTAGATGGAGATACATCAACAAATGATAGTGTGCTTTTATTAGCAAATGGAATGGCTAAAAATAATAAGATTACAGAGAAGAATGAAGATTATCAAGTGTTTGTAGAAGCCTTACATCATGTTAATGAGTATTTAGCTAAAACAATTGCAGGAGATGGTGAAGGGTGTACACGATTATTAGAGGTAAATGTAATAAATGCACCTAATAAGGAATCAGCAAAGATATTAGCAAAGTCAATAGTTACATCTAATCTTACTAAATGTGCAGTGTATGGTAAAGATGCTAACTGGGGAAGAATATTATGTGCAATGGGTTATTCAGGAGCAGAATTTGATCCATACAAAGTAGATATAACAATTAAGAGTATTTCAGGTAAGATTAAGTTAGTTGAAAATGGTATGGCTACTGATTATGATGAAGAGATGGCAACAAACATTTTAGCACCAGAAAAAGTTGTAATAATTGCAGATGTTAAAATGGGAGAAGATAAAGCGACAGCTTGGGGCTGTGATTTAACATATGACTATATAAAAATAAACGCAGATTACCGTTCGTGAGTATAAGTTATAGCTTTTTGGAAGGAGATATATATAATGATTAACAAAGAAAATACTATGGAGCAGGTAATGATTAAGGCTCAGACACTTATAGAAGCATTACCATATATTCAAAAATTCAGTGGAAAGAAAATAGTAGTTAAATATGGCGGAAGTGCTATGCTAGATGATGACTTAAGATATAATGTAATTAAAGACGTTGCATTACTTAAACTTATTGGACTTAAGCCAATTATTGTACATGGTGGCGGTAAAGAAATAAGCACATGGGTACAAAAGATTGGTAAAGAACCAGAATTCATTAATGGCTTACGTGTAACTGATGAAGAAACAATGGAAATCGCTGAGATGGTATTATCTAAAGTAAACAAAGGACTTGTTCAGATGATGCAAAAGTTAGGATTAAATGCAGTAGGTATTAGTGGTAAAGATGCGGCACTATTAAAGGTACAGAAGAAATTTCCAGGTGGAAAAGATATAGGATATGTTGGTGAAGTTACAAATGTTAACATTGACATTATTGATACTTTGATAGAGAATGATTTTATACCAGTTATAGCACCGATAGGTTCGAGTGATGAATTTGAAAGTTATAATATAAATGCAGATGATGCAGCATGTGCAATTGCAACAGCAATAAAAGCTGAGAAATTAGTATTTTTAACAGACATAGAAGGAGTATTTATTGATCCTAATGATAAGGATACATTAATATCAGAGATGGATATTGTTGAAGCAAGAAGTATGATTGATAACGGAGTAGTAGGAGGAGGTATGCTTCCTAAGCTTACTAACTGTATAGATGCAATAGAAAATGGTGTATCAAGAGTCCATGTTCTTGATGGACGTGTAGAACATTGCTTATTATTAGAGTTCTTTACTAATAAAGGTATTGGAACAGCTATACTTAAAGAACCATTATTCTAGAAAATTATTATACTATTATTACTTAGCGACTGGCATTTCGAGCTTAGTAATAATGCATACAGAGTATAAGTTGCCCTATGGGCAACTTATGTTCAATTTAAGGAGATACGTATGAAGAAAATATATGGCAAGATTTTTTCAATAATAATGTGTGTTATATTAATATTTAATATTTCAGGCTGTGCTAGAACAGAAACTGAAGAAATTAAGACAGATAACTTTGATACTTATAAAGAGATTGAAGATTATTTAATGCCTAAAATTAGTGAAAATACAGCTATAATTTTATGGTATACTGATAAATCAGATGAACCATATTTAAGCAAGGCAGCAGAAGAGTTTAAGTTAAAATATAATATACAAGTATCTTTGAATCTGTATGAAGGAATAAACTATCTAGAAGATATTAATAAAGCTAATATAGATGGTCAAGGGGCAGATGTATTCATATTATCTAATGATCAAATTCGCAAAGCAAATCTTGCAGGATTAATAGATGAAAATAATATATACTCAGATACTTTTTTTAATAGTAATTATCCTATAATTACAAAAAATGCTATAACTACTGATGGAAATCAATATGGTTATCCTATATATTTTGATACATATTTTATGGTATACAATAGTGAATTAGTAGAAAAGGCACCTGATACAATTGAAGAAATACTTGATTTTGCAAGCGAATTTGAAGATGAAGAAGGAAATAAAACTATTTTTAAATGGAATGTAGCTGACCCATATTTCGATTATATGTTTATTGGGAAATATGCTCATATACTAGGTGACTTTGGTGAAGATAAAAGTAAATTTGATTTAACAACTGAAAATAGTATATCATCAATGTCTTACTATCAAAGTTTAAATCAATATTTTTCAATGAGAGCAGATAGTAATAACTATAGTGAGATAAAGAAAGAAATAGAAGAAGGAACATTAATTTTTAGTATTTGTAAAACGGATATTGTTAATTATATTTCTAATAATGAAAGTTCATATAAGGTGGCAATGTTACCTGATTTAAATAATGAATTAGAATCTATTCCTATGTCAATAACATATTCAGCTATGGTTAATGATTATTCGGATAATAAGGCAGCAGCAGATTTATTTGGAGCTTATTTATCTTATGAATATGTAACGAATCAGTATAGTACTAACTATAAAGTAGCAAGTAGGATTGGTTTTGATAGAACTGGCGAAAAAGAAATTCTAATAAGTAATCAATATATAAAATCGGAACCTGTGCCTAAGATTTTAGAAATAGGAGATTTTTGGACCTATAGTGAAATTACATTTAAAAATATATGGAATGGAAATGATGTTGAAACTGAATTAACTCAATTAGAAGAAAATATGATACAAAGATTTAAGTAATATTTTAATTGTAGGTAAGACATACTAGATATAACAAATATTAATTATTTTAATAGGAGGTATTTAGTATGTTAGGAATAATAATTGCTTTAATATCAGGAGCATTAATGAGTTTACAAGGAGTATTTAATACAGGAGTTACAAAACAAACAGGTGCATGGATTACAAATAGCTGGGTTCAATTAACTGGATTTATAGTATGTATTCTTGTATGGGCATTTACTGAAAGAAAAGATGTAGGAGTAATAGAATTATTTAAGATAGACAATAAATACATGCTTATAGGTGGTGTATTAGGAGCGTTTATTACATTTACTGTAATTAAAAGTATGGCTGATTTAGGACCAGCAAAGGCTGTTTTATTAATTGTAATTTCACAAGTAGTAGTAGCTTATCTAATTGAATTGTTTGGTATGTTTAATGTTGAAAAAGTTGATTTTCAATGGAGTAAATTAATAGGGGTCGCAATTGCAATTGTAGGTTTGATTGTTTTTAAGTGGGAATAAAATAAAGGTTGTATTATATATTTAATTTATGTAAAATAGATGTATGTTTATATTTTTGTATTACGCTTTAAGGAGGTAAATATTGCGTAATATAATTTGTTTATTTTTAATTATGTGTATTGCAAATATAACAGGTTGTAGTAATACAGAGGAATATATAATTACTACTAGTGAAGATTACAATATACAAACAGAAGAAACTAATGATGATAATCTGGATGCTGTATCAGATACAACAGATATTTATGTGTATGTATGTGGACAGATTGCTAATGAAGGTGTTTATATTTTATCTAAGGGAGATAGAGTATATCAAGCTATTGAAATGGCAGGAGGTCTTACTGACATAGCAGATTGTAGGCAGATTAATCAAGCTATGGAATTAACTGATGGAATGCAGATATATATTCCAATTGTTGGCGAATATATTAGTGATCAACCAATAGGTGAAGAAGTAGATGATGGTAAGATTAATATTAATATTGCTTCTAAAGAGAAATTGATGGAGATACCTGGAATTGGTGAAACCAAGGCCATAGCAATAATTAATCATAGAGAAACCAAAGGTAATTTTAATACTATTGAAGATATTATGAATATAGATGGTATCAAAGAAGGAACTTTTAACAAAATCAAAGATTATATAAAAGTGGGTTGAGGTGTGTTTATGAAAAAAGTGCTTGTTGTAGACGATGAGAAGTTAATCGTAAAAGGAATTAAATTTAGCTTAGAACAAGATGATATGGTAGTTGATTGCGCTTATGATGGAGAAGAAGCTTTGCGTATGGCTACAGGTAATGAATATGATATTATACTTTTAGATATTATGCTACCAGGATTAACTGGTCTAGAAGTGTGCCAACAAGTACGAGAATTTTCAAATGTACCAATTATTATGTTAACTGCAAAAGGCGATGACATGGATAAAATCTTAGGATTAGAGTACGGAGCAGATGATTATATTACAAAACCATTTAATATTCTTGAAGTTAAAGCAAGAATTAAGGCAATAATGAGACGTAATGTTAAAAAAGAATCAGGAAAATCAACTAATAAGGTTATAGAAGTTAATGGAATGAAGATAGATTGTGATAGTAGAAGAGTTTTTATAGATGGACAAGAAGTTAATCTTACAGCAAAAGAATTTGATTTGTTAACTATATTAGTATTTAATCCCGATAAGGTATATTCAAGAGATGCTTTACTTAATACTGTTTGGGGAAGTGATTATCCTGGAGATGTAAGAACAGTAGATGTTCATGTTAGAAGACTTCGTGAAAAAATAGAATCAAATCCGGGTGAGCCAAAATATATTCATACAAAGTGGGGAGTTGGCTACTATTTCAAAGCTTAAGTCAGCTCTAAAACCAGTAAGAAGCCTTAAGTTTATATTATTCATAACTGTTTTCTTACTCACCCTAGTTATGATATTTTTATTTAGAACTAATTTAGAGCGGGTTACTGAGAAAAAATTAATTGAGCAAAGAATATCGAGTATTCAAAGTCAATGTAATATATTAGCCAATCAGGTTATTGATAATAACTTTATGATAGAAAGTTATATTGATAATCTTAATGCTGAAATAGATCAATTAGCCAATGTGTATGAAGGACGTATTATGATTATTGATAATAATTATAAGATAATCAAGGATACATATACTATTGAGCAAGGAAAATACATGTTGTCTGAAGATGTGTTTTCTGTTATGCATGGTACTATTGATAAAAATATAAATATGATTGATAGTTATATACAAGTTATTATGCCTATTGTTGATATTACAGAAAAGGATTCCAAAGAAGCAGCTATCAAAGGTGTTATTATTGCAACAGTATCTGTAAATGAAATGCTTAATACAAATGATTATTTACATCAACAGGGAAACACTTTATATGCATTATTTGTAGTAGTTGTTTTAGTTGCATCATTAATAGTTGCATCAATAAGTGTGGCTGGTATCAATGATATTAATAGACAGCTTAAAATAATGGGAGAAGCTCAATTAAGTGAGTTAAATGCTGGTTTTACATATAGTGAGATGGAGGATTTGACTGATAATTTCAATGTTATAATGAATAAGATACAAAAGTTAGAAGATTCAAGACAGGAATTTGTTTCTAATGTATCTCATGAACTAAAAACTCCTATAACATCAATGAAAGTATTGGCAGATTCATTATTATTACAGGAAAATGTTCCAGCAGAGATGTATAATGAATTTATGCAAGATATTGCAGACGAAATAGACAGAGAGAATCAAATTATTAATGATTTACTTACATTAGTTAAGACAGATAAGAAATCATCAGAGCTTAATATAGATGTGGTTAATATTAATGAATTACTAGAACTTTTATTAAAACGATTAAAACCAATAGCAGAAGTGAGAAATATAGAAGTAGTATATGAAAGTGTTAGAGAAGTTAATGCAGAAGTTGATGAGGTTAAATTAACTTTAGCGATTTCCAATTTAATTGAAAATGCTATTAAATATAATATTGATGATGGTTATGTTAATGTAAGTTTAGATGCGGATCATAAATTTTTCTATGTAAAAGTTGTAGACTCAGGTGTTGGAATACCAGAAGATTGCCAAGATCAAATATTTGAGAGATTTTATAGAGTTGATAAGGCAAGAACAAGAGATACAGGTGGCACAGGATTAGGATTATCAATTACACGTAATGTAATATTATTGCATAAGGGTGCAGTAAAAGTGTATAGTGAAGTAGGTAAGGGAACAACATTTACAGTTAGAATTCCACTAAGATATATAATTGTATAGTAGGTGAATGTTATGAGAAAAATAAAAATCATATTTATTTTAATATGTAGTATATTACTTGCAATTGGATTAAGTGGTTGTGAATATATTGTAGATGAAAAAACAGAGGTAGCTACAGTAGAACCATTGGAAGCTAATGAAGTATATATATATTATGTTAATAAAGAAACAACGAAATTTGAAATAAGTACATTGGAATTATCTAATATAGAGGATATAGAAAAATCCTTATCAGAAATATTAGACAAGGTAACAGTTTCCGATGATAAAAATGGATACAAGACAGGAGTTACAAATAACTTTATATACAAAGGGTTTGAATATAAAGATGGAATAGTTACTATAAATTTTGATTTGGCAGATTCAAGTTGGACTATAGAAGAGGCTTTATTTGCAAAAGCATGTGTTGTTAAAAGTGTTACTCAACTTGAAGGTGTAAAGAGAGTAAGAGTTGCAATTAACGATTTACTTAGTAAAGAAGATAATACAATTTCGGTAGAAGTATATAATGCAGATTCTTTTGTTGTAGCATATACAGATGATAGTGTATATACACAAAGTGGTAGTATCACTATATTCTTTGCAGACGAAGAAGGAGGGATTCTTAAAGAATATATTAAAAAGGTAGAGATTACTAGTAATATATCGTTAGAGCAAATCATTATGGATGCATTAATAACAGGTCCATTGCGTGAAGGATATACGCCAACAATTCCGGAAGGGGTACAAGTTAATAAAATATCTGTAAAAGATGGTGTGTGTTATGTGGATTTGAATGATAGTTTTAATGGTACCTTAGATGATATTAGAAGTGATTTAACAGTATATTCAGTAGTTAATTCGTTAGTACAATTACCAACCATTAGTAAAGTACAGTTTTTTATTAATGGAGAAAAGCAGGAATATTATAGAGAAACCATGACATTTGACGGTTTGTTTGAATTTAATGATAGTATATTAAAACAAGAAGAGGCTACTACTACAGAGGAAGTTCCTGAAGAAGCAGAATAATTAAATACGAGGTAATATATTGAAAAGACCATTATTGTTTGTAGTAATCGGGTTCGTGCTTGGAGAGGCTATAGCTTGTTTTACTAATATAATTGTGGTTATGATATTAGTAATTGTGATAGGAATAGCATTTTTAACTAAGGTTAAAAAAGTTATTCCTATTAGTGTTTGTGACTATAAATGGCTACTAATTAGCTATATATTTATGTGGGCTGGTATTTTATCAGGACTATTAGGAAACTTTACAGATGATTTTATGAAATATATAGATAATGACACTGAATGTAATATTGAATGCACAGTTAAGACTATAGAAAATAGTAGTAATGGTAAGATACTTACTGTTAAGACACGAGAGACATATGGCGATGATTATATAACATATAAAAGTTATAAAGTAAGGATAGTAGGTATTGATGATGATAGTATTAAGATAGGAAACACCCTAACTATATCTGGGAAACTTATGAAATTTGAACAACCTACTAATTATGGAGAATTTAATTCAGAATCTTATTATAAAAGCAAAGGATATGATTTTAATTTTAAAGCCTATGAATATTATGTAATTAATAATAACTATAGTGTATATGAGGAAATCCTAAGGCAGATTAGAGAAAAATTAATAGATGTATACAGGGAGTTACTACCTGAAAAAGAAGGAAATATTATAGTTGCAATGCTATTAGGAGATAAAAGCAATTTAGATAAGGATATTAAGAGATTATACCAGCAGGTAGGTATAAGTCATATTATTGCTATAAGTGGATTGCATTTAGCAATAATAGGAGGAAGATTATTTAAGATACTTAGAAAAATTGGCTTGTCATGGATTGTGTCAGGTATAATTTCCGTAATATTAATAATAAGTTATGGTATTCTTACAGGATTAGGACAGGCAACACTTAGAGCAATAATAATGCTTATTATATCTATTATTGGGCAAATTATAGGAAGAACCTATGATATGCTTACGTCAATATCTATTGCTGCAATTATAATGTTGTTTTTCAATGTACATAAATTATTAGATGCAGGATTTTTGTTATCATATGGAGCAGTTATTGCTATATCAATTGTATATCCTATATTGAAGAAATGCTTAGAAGAAATATTTTTAATTAGAGAAGAAGGGAAGAAATCAGATAGAAGTAAGTTAAAGAAGGATTATAGAATTATAAAAAAGAATGGTATTGTATATAAAATATTTGATGGGTTATTATTAAGCATATCTGTACAACTAGTATCAATACCAATAATATTGCATTTCTACTATGAAACCTCATTATATGGAATTATACTTAATGTATTTGTTATCCCATTAATGTCTATATTAATGCCAATAGCTATATTAGGTGGAGTTATAGGTTTAGTATATTTACCATTAGGAAAGATAGTAATTGCTATAAGTTATTATATATTAAAGATATATGAAATATCAGCTCAGTGGGTAAGCAATACAATAGGAAATCGAATAGTAACAGGAAATATTAGACCTGTATATATATTGATATATTATATAATTCTAATAATTTTATTGTATTTTATTTATAACAAGAAAATGACTCGAAGAACATGTATATGGATTCTACTAACGGTGTTTATTGGAATATCAGTATTTTTAGTTATACCTAATAAGTTACAAATAATTATGTTGGATGTAGGACAAGGAGACTGTACATATATAAAGACACCTAATAATAGTAATATTCTTATTGATGGAGGGAGTAGTTCTAATAGTAGTGTAGGAGAATATGTAATTAAACCAACGCTTAAATATTTTGGAGTAAGTACATTAGATTATATATTTATTAGTCATGGAGACAGTGACCATATTAGCGGTATATGTTATTTACTTGAGAATCAGAATAGTACTGGAATACAAGTTAAAAATATTGTTCTACCTAACATAGGTGGAAGTAAGGGTAATAGTGAAGAGATATATTTAGATGATAATTATATTAGTTTAATTAATTCCGCAAGTAATAATAATACAAATATTATATACATGGGAAAAGGAGATAGTCTTATTATGGAAGATGTATTAATTGAATGTTTACATCCTGATAATACGTATTTTTGTAGTGATAGAAATGATTATTCAATGGTACTTAATGTTATGTATGGAGAATTTGATATGTTATTCACTGGAGATCTAGGTTTTGAAGGTGAAGAAGAGATACTTTCTAATATAGAAGCATGTGAAATATTAAAAGTTGCACATCATGGTTCAAATACATCTACATGTGATAAATTATTAGATATACTAAAACCAGATGTATCATTAATATCCTGTAGTGAGAAAAATAATTATGGACATCCAGGTGAAGAACTACTTAATAGATTAGAAAAGTATAATAACAATATATACATAACAAAAGATGTAGGAGCAATAAAAATTACTGCTAACAAAGAAAAATATTTAATAGAGACATATATAAAATAGTTCATTTATGATATACTATGAGTACTTAGTGAGGTACTTTCGAACTTAGTACGAATGCACACCTAGACACTTAACGAGGTTTTTACGAGTTTAGTGAATATGGTGTTACCCGAAGTACTTAGTGACTGGCAGAGAACTTGGCGAGGTCTTATCGAGCCTAGTTGTAGCCGTATCTTGAAATTGACAGCGGTATTTTCGAAGTCAATGGAAAGATTGTACTTTCGAACTTAGTACGAATGCACACCTAGACACTTAACGAGGTTTTTACGAGTTTAGTGAATATGGTGTTACCCGAAGTACTTAGCTTAGTATTACCAATAATATGGAGAATATAGATGAAAACAATAAATTCTGATATTAAGAATAATAAATTTAAAAATATATATTTGCTCTGTGGAGAAGAGGCTTATCTGAAAAAGCAATATAGGGATAAGTTAAAAAATGCCCTTATAGATGCAGATGACAATATGAATTATTCTTATTATGAAGGTAATAAAATTAATAGTGTTGAACTTCTTGATACAGGAGAAACTTTGCCTTTTTTTGCTGAAAGAAGAGTTGTAATAATTGAAAATAGTGGATATTTTAAATCAGCACCAGATAATTTTTTAGAGAGATTAATAGGATTTCCAGATAGTACTTATATTATATTTGTTGAGACGGAAGTTGATAAAAGAAGTAAATTATATAAAAAAATTAAAGAGATAGGATATGTTGCAGATTTTTCTACGCCTGATGCTAATATGTTAAGTACTTGGATAGGTGGACTTTGTAAATCAGAGAACAAGAAAATATCACAAGCTACTGTAAATTATATGTTAGAAGTAATAGGAATGGATATGACTACTATTAAATTTGAATTAGAGAAATTGTTTTCGTATGCCTATGATAAGGATGTAATTACTATAGAAGATGTTAATTAAGTATGTGTAAGTCAAGCTACTAGTAAGATATTTGATATGCTAGATGCTATTGGTAATAAAAATAGAGAAAAGGCATTAACTCTATATAGAGATTTGTTAGAACTAAAAGAGCCTGCAATGAGAATATTATATTTAATTACAAGACAGTACAATATTTTACTACAGGTTAGAGGAATACTAGATAGTGGAAAAGATTCAGGTGTAATAGCTAAAGCTATTGGTGTACCACCATTTGCAGTTAAGAAATATGTTGCACAGGCAAAAGGATATTCGTATAAAACACTTTTAGAAATGTTAGAATTATGCCAAGATACTGATTATAGAGTAAAAACAGGAAGAATAGTAGATGTTATAGGTGTAGAATTATTAATAGTAGGATTTAGTAGTTAATGAACAACAAAAAGGAGATGAATAATTCATCTCCTTTTTATAAGTATAAAATCTATTATGCCATCTTGTTAACTGAAGCAGTTAAACGAGAGATCTTTCTAGAAGCTGTATTCTTGTGGAAGATACCCTTAGAAGTAGCTTTACTAATCTCAGAAATAGCAATCTTTAAATTCTCCTCAGCTAAAGATTTGTCACCAGAAACTACGGCAGCCTCGAGTTTTTTGATAACAGTCTTTATCTTAGATTTAATCATCTTATTTCTTAAAGTCTTAGTCTCTATGACTTTAATTCTTTTCTTTGCAGATTTGATATTAGCCAAATCGTACACCTCCATCTTATTATAATCTATTTATATGGTTTTCATCAAAACCGGACACGGACAATTTAATGAAACATACTTCTCTATATTAGAGTAAAGTAACGTAGTTGTCAACACATTTTTTGCCTTTTTTTTGCCTTTTTACTGAATTTATTTCACCACAATTACTAATACTATATCATATTAAATAAAAATTAGTGAAAATTATTTTAATGGAGGAAGTTCAATGAAGGATATGAGAAGAACTGATTTGGCATTAGAGCTTAGAGAGGATATAGAGGATGAGGATAAAATTGAAGGAATAAGTATGTACACACATATAAATAAAGATAATGATATAAAGGTAACTGAAATTATTATAGAAAATGAAGAGGGAGCCAAAGCTCTAGGTAAACCTATAGGAAGTTATATAACTATAGAAAGTGAAGAACTTAGACAACCAGATGAGAATTTTCATGAACCCATGATGAAGGTTTTAAATAAGCATATTAAAGAAATAATAAAAGGAGCTAATAAAATATTTATAGCAGGGTTAGGAAATAGAGAGGTTACACCAGATGCATTAGGACCTTATGTTGTTGATAATCTATATATTACAAGTCATTTAATAAGAGAAGGACTAATAGATGAGAAATTAGATATTAGTGCAATAGCTCCAGGAGTAATGGCACAGACAGGTATTGAAACAGGAGATATATTAAAAGCATTAATAGATAAGACTAAACCAGATGTTATTATAGTAATAGATGCCCTTGCTGCAAGAAATTCAAATAGATTAAATAAAACAATACAAATATCAGATACAGGGATAGCACCTGGATCAGGAGTAGGAAATCATAGAGGTGCAATTACTGAAGAAAATATGGGGGTAAAGGTTATTGCTATAGGTGTTCCTACAGTAATATCAGTACCAACTATTGTTAATGATTCACTAGATACTATGGTAAGCGTAATAATGGAAAATGGTAGTAATGTTATGGAAAAGTTTAGTGAAGAAGAAAAGTATCAAATAGCATGTGAAATAGTTGAGCCTTGTCTAGTTGATATGTTTGTAACGCCTAAAAATATAGATGAGGCAGTAAAGAGAATAAGTTATACAATTTCTGAGGCAATTAATGGGTTATAAATAATTATTGTTCTACCACATAATTAATAAGAATATATTAAATGTATGAGTAGAAGAAAATTAAACGTAAACAAACAAGCTATAGGATATGGATATTTTATAATTGTAATATTGCTTTGCATATATATAATATGCAAAAGTGGTACGGTTATGTTAGAGAAAGATAACCATGCCTTTATTTTTATGGAATTTAGTCAAACTATGGCTGAAGTAGGGGAAGGCTTAATAAATGAAATGTTGCCAGCTAGAGTTGATACCGACAACAAAGACTATTTAGAATATATATCCTATACTATTAAAGAAGTACTTCCTGTAACCTGTTATATAGATAATTATGGATTTGCATATGATGATGTATATGTGACTAGAGAAATACCAGAATATTTTTACGAATATGAGGATGAAACAGATGCTCAAGCTATAGATGCGCTTAATGCTGGTGAAGTAGTTGATAATAGTGCAAATGTACAACCTATAAATAATACAATAGGTACAACATTTATAAGAGAACAATTAGCTGATTATAATTTCTTAATAAATAATATATATGTAGTGGAGAGTACCACAAGTCTTAAGCCAGAAGAAATAGCAGTTGATAAATTATTAGATGTGGATTTAAGAGTAGATTTAACAAGTAGTGATTATAAAGTATTAATATATCATACACATGGAAGTGAAGATTTTGCTGATAGTAGAAGTGGAGTTACTGAGGATACAATAATAGGAGTTGGGGATGAGTTAACACGATTGTTAGAAGAGCAATATGGTGTTAAGGTGTATCATGATAGAACAGTATATGATACAGTCGATGGAGTATTAGATAGAAATTATGCATATACATTAGCAAGAAAAGGCGTAGAAAATATATTAGCTGAAAATCCAAGTATAGAAGTAATTATAGATCTTCATAGAGATGGTGTAGGTAATGATACAAGGTTGGTAACAGATATAAATGGTAAACCTACTGCTAAGATAATGTTTTTAAATGGCGTAAGTAGAATGAATGTTAATGGCGATATAGGATACTTATATAACCCTAATAAACAAACTAATCTTGCCTTTAGTTTTCAAATGTATTTACAAGGTAAAGAAATGTATGGTGACTATGTAAGAAAAATATATATTAAGGGTCTTAGATATAATCTAGACATGGTTCCAAGGGCAGTATTAGTGGAAGCAGGAGCGCAAACAAATACAGTGGAAGAAGAAAAAAATGCTATGGAACCATTGGCTTCTATTATATTTAAAGTATTGAGTGGAGATTGAGAATATGATATACTATGATTATTTGAAAACTAGCACCAAATATTAGCGGAGGATAAATTAATGGCCCATATTGACCAGAGTAAGATAAGAAATTTCTGTATAGTAGCCCATATAGATCATGGTAAATCTACTTTAGCAGATAGAATAATAGAGAAGACAGGATTACTAACAAACAGAGAGATGCAAGCCCAAGTTCTTGATAATATGGAACTTGAAAGAGAAAGAGGAATAACTATTAAGGCTCAATCTGTTCGTATAGTATATAAAGCAAATGATGGGGAAGAGTATATATTTAATCTAATAGATACGCCAGGACATGTTGACTTTAACTATGAGGTATCAAGAAGTCTAGCTGCTTGTGAAGGAGCTATATTAGTTGTAGATGCAGCTCAAGGAATAGAAGCACAGACATTAGCAAATGTATATCTAGCATTAGATAATGACTTGGATGTAGTTCCAGTTATTAATAAGATTGATTTACCAAGTGCAGATCCAGAGAGAGTAGTAAATGAAATAGAAGACGTAATAGGAATAGAGGCTCAAGATGCTCCTAGAATATCTGCTAAAACTGGTTTGAATATTGAAGAAGTATTAGAAAGAATAGTAGAGAAAATACCAGCACCTTCAGGTAATCCAGATGGCCCTTTAAAAGCACTTATATTCGATAGTATATATGACTCTTATAAGGGAGTAATTATATTCTGTAGATTTATGGATGGTTCATTTAGAAAAGGGACAACTATTAGAATGATGGCTTCAGGAGCAGAAGCAGAGGTTGTTGAAGTAGGTATCTTTGGTGCAGGACAATTTATACCTGTTGATGAATTAAGTGCAGGTATGGTTGGATATATTACAGCTAGTCTTAAGAATGTTGAAGATACAACTGTTGGTGATACAGTTACAGATGCTAATAATCCTTGTGACGAGGCATTACCAGGATATAAGAAAGTTAACCCAATGGTATATTGCGGATTATATCCAGTTGATGGAGCAAAATATGGAGATTTAAGAGATGCTTTAGAAAAATTACAACTTAATGATGCTTCACTTAGTTTTGAAGCAGAGACATCAGTAGCATTAGGTTTTGGATTTAGATGTGGATTTTTAGGTTTACTTCATTTAGAAGTAATTCAAGAACGATTAGAGAGAGAATATAATCTGGATTTAGTAACAACAGCTCCAGGTGTTGTATATAAGGTTCATAAAACAGACGGAGAGGTTATAGAACTTACTAACCCTTCAAATCTACCAGACCCTTCTAATATTGATTATATGGAAGAGCCATTTGTATCGGCTGAGATTATGGTTACAACAGAATATGTAGGAGCAATAATGCAACTTTGCCAAGAGAGAAGGGGAATATATTTAGGTATGGAATATATGGAATCAACTCGTGCATTATTAAAATATGAACTTCCGCTTAATGAGATAATATATGATTTCTTTGATGCATTGAAATCACGTTCAAGAGGATATGCTTCATTTGATTATGAAATGAAGGGATATGTAAGAAGTGAATTAGTTAAGTTAGATATTCTTATTAATAAAGAAGAAGTAGATGCTCTTTCATTTATTGTACATGCAGAGACTGCTTATGAACGTGGAAGAAAAATGTGCGAGAAGTTGAAAAAAGAGATTCCAAGACATTTATTTGAAGTGCCTATTCAAGCAGCAATTGGAAGTAAGGTAATTGCAAGAGAAACAGTAAAAGCAGTAAGAAAAGATGTACTTGCTAAATGTTATGGTGGAGATATAACTCGTAAGAAGAAACTTCTTGAGAAACAAAACGAAGGTAAGAAACGTATGAGACAAGTAGGAAATGTTGAAATACCACAAAAAGCATTTATGAGTGTACTTAAATTAGATGAGGATTAACAAATGATAAATGAGATAAGTCTATATATTCATAT
Organism: Lachnospiraceae bacterium; assembly: GCA_031547045.1. Classification (GTDB taxonomy): domain Bacteria; phylum Bacillota; class Clostridia; order Lachnospirales; family Lachnospiraceae; genus JAVBSN01. The sequence continues at coordinate 14,076 of JAVBSN010000059.1, read as the reverse complement.
TCCATTTTGCAAGAGTAAATGTAATTACTGTGATTTTTTATCTTTTTCATGTAACAATATAAAAGAACAAAAATTATATGTGGATGTATTGTGCAATGAAATAATGGAATATAAGGAGTTATCTAAAAATTATATAGTATCTAGTATATTTATAGGCGGAGGAACTCCGTCTATTTTAGATGAAACTTATATTGAATTAATAATGTTAACTATAAATCAAGTGTGGGATGTAAAAGTAAATGCTGAAATAACTATTGAAAGTAATCCAGATAGTTTGACATATAAGAAATTATTAGCATATAAAAAAGTTGGAATAAATAGATTAAGTATAGGACTTCAAAGTGCAAATGATGAAGAACTTAGAGTGTTAGGAAGACCACATAACTATGATCAATTTACAGCAGCATTTAATAGTGGTAGGGCAGCAGGTTTTGATAATATAAATATTGATGTTATGTCAGCCCTACCTAATCAAAGCTTTGGTAGTTATGGAACAACCTTAGCAAAGGTATTAGCCCATAGGCCAGAGCATATATCTTCATATAGTTTAATAATAGAAGAAGGAACTCCCTTTTATGAAGATGATAATATAATAGATAGTTTACCAGATGAGGATACAGATAGGAAAATGTATTCACAAACAAAAAGATTATTAAAGGCAAGTGGATATAGTAGGTATGAAATATCTAATTATGCAAAAAAAGGTTATGAATGTAGGCATAATATAGTTTATTGGACTGGTGGTCAGTATCTAGGATTGGGATTAGGTGCATCAAGTTATGTTGATGGAGTTAGATTTAAAAACGGAGATGACTTACAAGAATATATTAAGTATGGTGCTGTGTCCATAAGAGAAGAAGGAAAGAGATTAACCATTGAAGAAAAAATGGAAGAATATATGTTTTTAGGTTTAAGATTAATGAAAGGAATTAGTATAGAAAGATTTAATAAATTATTTGATGAAGACATTTATAATATATATGGTGATATAATACATAAATATGAAGAAATAGGGTTACTAATAATAGATGAAGATAATATTAGATTTAGTGATAGTGGAATAGATGTAAGTAACCAAATTCTTTCAGCGTTTATAATATAGATATAAATGAGTGGTGAATAATTATGAAGAAATTGAAAAATGAAGTTGCATTTGAAAAAGTATGTAATGTTATAAATACATTATTTATTGTATGCGTAATAATTCTTGCAATCTATGGTATTAGAATAGGATTGTTTAAAGATTTTTCAGTATTATCAAGAGAAGTTGAAAAAGCAGGAGCTTGGGGACCTATAGCATTTATATTTGTTCAAATAGTTCAAGTGGTTATACCTATTATTCCTGGAGGAATAACATTACCAGCAGGAGTGGTGCTATTTGGTCCAGTAATGGGATTTATATATAATTATTCAAGTATATGCATTGGATCCCTTATTAATTTTTTAATTATTAGACAATATGGAAAAAGATTATTTGAAAAAATTGCATCAGAAAAAACATATAATAAATATTTGTCGTGGCTTGAAAAAGAAGATAAATTCGAGAAATTATTTGCATGGGCAATTTTATTGCCATTCTTTCCAGATGACCTTTTGTGTAATATAGCAGGATTGTCCAAGATGACCTTGAAAAAATTTATATTAATTATAATAGTATTAAAGATTCCAACTATTATAGTATATAGCTTGGCAGTAGATAAAGTAATAGAGTATCTAACATAATATATGTCAGATACTCTATTACTTTATGAAACTGTTTATATACGAAATTCACTGTCTTCGCTGTCAAAATCATCACTTGTTTCATATGTGTCTCTTAAGATTGGTCCAAAGTCAATATCCATATTATCAAGACTTTCTAAAGTCTTTGCATCAGCAGGAGTAACTTCATCACATATCTTTTGAACTTCGTCAATAGGAAGTTCGGTCATTAGGGCAACTTCTTCAACATCAATGTGCCCTATTAACATTTTCTTAGCCATTTCATATCTAGCTTTGGTAGTATTATTCATTATAAAAAACCTCTTTTCAAAATAAAATTATTATATAAATATTATTTTAAGTTCTGTAAATATTTTTCGTTAATCTCTAATACTTGTTTCATAGCTTCACTACCAGGGCCACCAATAGTATTTCTAGTATTAACACAAGTTTCAAGACTAATGGCATCGTAGATGTCGTTTTCAAATACAGGGCTTATTTCTTTGTATTACTCAAGAGACATATCCTCAAGAGAAATGTTTTTGTCTAAACAGTAGAGTACTAATCGTCCAACTATTCCGTGAGCATCTCTAAATGGAACACCATGGTTAACTAAATAATCAGCAGCATCAGTAGCATTAGTAAAACCATTCATTGCACTTGAGGCCATATTAGTTTTATTAAGTTTCATAGTTGAAATCATGCCTGTAAATAATGCTAGGCAACCTTTAACAGTATCAATTGCATCAAAGGTAAGTTCCTTATCTTCTTGCATGTCCTTATTGTAAGCAAGAGGAATTCCCTTCATAGTTACTAGTATAGAGTTAAGTGCTGCGTATACACGACCAGTCTTACCTCTAACAAGTTCAGCAATATCGGGATTCTTTTTTTGAGGCATAATAGAACTTCCGGTACTATATGCATCATCTAATTCAACAAATTGATATTCGTTAGAATTCCATATAATTATTTCTTCAGAAAATCTACTAAGATGCATCATTATAGTAGATAGAGCTGATAATAATTCAATAACATAATCTCTATCAGATACAGAATCCATACTATTTAAAGTAGGGCCATTAAAATCTAATAATGAAGCTGTTAAACTTCTGTCAAGGGGATAAGTAGTTCCTGCCAAAGCCCCTGAACCTAATGGACAGTAATTCATTCTATTATATATGTCACATAATCTTTCATAATCACGTTTAAACATTTCCGTATATGCACCTACATGATGAGCAAATGTAATAGGCTGTGCTTTTTGTAAATGAGTAAATCCTGGCATATAAGTATCAAGATTGTCCTTCATTAAACTGTGTAGTGCATTTAAAAGTGATATAACAAGAGATTTAATTTCTACAACCTCATCTCTAGTGTATAACTTCATATCTAAAGCGACTTGGTCATTACGACTTCTACCAGTATGAAGTTTCTTACCAGCATCACCAATTCTATCAATTAAATTGGCCTCAACAAAACTATGAATATCTTCGTATTGAGATGTTATTTCTAAAGATCCATTTTCAACATCTTCTAATATTCCTTCTAAACCAGAAATAATTTGATTTTTTTCGTCCTCAGTCAAAATATTAGATGCTGCTAGCATTGATACATGTGCAATACTTCCTCTAATGTCCTGTTTGTAGAACTTTTGATCAAAGGAAATAGAAGCATTAAAATTATATACTAATTGGTCTGTTTCTTTCGTAAAACGACCACCCCAAAGTTGAGCCATATGTATAACCTCTTTTCTTATTTCTTATATATTTACAACTTACTATTCTACACCATAAATAATGAATAGACAATTATTTTTAATTATAAAAAGAATATAAAAAAAAGTATGTTGAAAAATTCATATAATTATTTGGCAAAAAGTTATGAAAACCTATTGACATAAATATTCCAAAGTGATAGATTATAAACAGATGTTAGCACTCGGATATAATGAGTGCTAACAGATAGAAGAAGCCATTAGAAAGTGAAGGTGATATAGTGGAGTTAGACGAGAGAAAAAGAAAGATACTTAAGGCTATTGTTTCTAATTATCTTGAAACTGGCGAACCAGTAGGCTCAAGAACAATATCAAAATATACTGATTTGAATCTTAGTTCAGCCACTATAAGAAATGAGATGGCTGATTTAGAAGAATTAGGTTATATAATTCAACCTCATACTTCTGCAGGAAGAATTCCTAGTGATACAGGATATAGATTTTATGTGGATTGTGTTATGGAAGAAAAAGACAATGAAGCAGAAGAGATGAAGGAAGCATTACTAGACAGAGTTGATAGAATGGAAGTATTACTTAAGCAGGTAGCCAAAGTATTAGCATTTAATACAAACTATGCAACAATGGTTACAGCTCCTCAATATAAGAATACAAAAGTAAAATTTGTTCAACTATCTCAAGTTGATGAAACTCAACTATTAGCAGTAATAGTTGTAGATGGTAATGTTATTAAGAATCAGATAGTTAAGATAGAAGAACTGATTTCTAATGAGGATTTATTGAAATTAAATATTCTAATTAATTCATTTTTACAAGGAGCATCATTACAAGATATTAATATAGAGATGATTCAAACAATGAAGGCTCAAGCAGGAGAATATGCAAATATTTTAGAAAGCATTTTCCAAGGAATTGTTGAAGCAATTCATGAAGCAGAAGAGTTAGAGATATATACTAGTGGTACAACAAATATACTTAAGTATCCTGAACTTGGTGATATATCAAAAACAAGTCATTTGTTAGAAGCTATTGAAGACAAGCAAATACTTAATGAATTGATTGATGAAACTCTTAGCAAGAATGAAAATAATGACATTCAAGTATATATTGGTGATGAAGCGCCAGTATCTGATATGAAAGATTACAGCATAGTTACAACAACCTATGAGCTAGAAGAAGGTGTTAAAGGAACAATAGGAATTATTGGACCAAAACGAATGGATTACAAGAAGGTTGTTAAGACATTAAAAAATCTGACGGATGAGTTAGATAATATATTTAAGAAAGATAAGTAGGGGTGAGGTAATGGCAAGCAAGAAGATGAATAAAGCTGATTTAGATAAGCTGAAAGAAGCAATGGGCACTGCTGCTGAAGAGATTGAAATTAATACAGTAGACACTGCTGAGGAAACTCAAATAGAGATTGAGGTAGAAGAAGATACTGAAGAAGCAGTAGAAACTAAGATTGAATCGGAAAATATTAAAGTAGAAGAAAAAGAACCTGTAAAAGAAGAAAAGATAGAAGTTAAAGAAGAAAAACCTAAGAGAAAAAGAAATAGTCAAGCTAATAAAGCATTAGAGATGGAGCTAGAGAAACAAAAAGAAATAGCAGGCGAGTATCAAGATAAATATCAAAGGTTGTTAGCAGAGTTTGAAAATGCTAGATCTAGAACTGAAAAAGAATCAATGAGAATGTTTGATGTAGGAGCAAAGGATGTTTTAGAAAAGCTTCTTCCAGTAGTAGACAACTTTGAAAGAGCAATAGATTTCATTCCAGAAGAAGACATGGATAGAGCATTTGAGCAAGGCATAGGTAAGATATATAAGCAATTAATGGTATCCTTAGAAGATATGGGAGTTGTACCAATGAATGCTGAAGGAACAGAATTTAATCCTGATTTACACAATGCAGTAATGCATATTGAAGATGAAGAATTAGGTGAGAATATAGTAGCAGAAGAGATGCAAAAAGGATATATTTATAAAGATTCTGTGCTAAGATACAGTATGGTAAAAGTAGCCAACTAAAATATTAAAATATAGAATAGAAAATGGAGGAATTTAAAATGGGTAAGATTATTGGTATTGATTTAGGAACAACAAATTCATGTGTTGCAGTTATGGAAGGTGGTAAACCTGTAGTTATTACAAATGCAGAAGGTTTAAGAACAACTCCTTCAGTTGTAGCATTCACAAAAACAGGAGAAAGAGTAGTAGGTGAGCCAGCTAAAAGACAGGCAGTTACTAACTCAGATAAGACAATAGCTTCTATTAAGAGACATATGGGAAGTGATTATAGAGGAACAATTGATGATAAAAAGTATTCACCACAAGAAATATCAGCTATGACACTTCAAAAATTAAAAGCAGATGCAGAGAGTTACTTAGGAGAGAAAGTTACAGAAGCAGTTATTACTGTTCCAGCTTATTTCTCAGATGCTCAAAGACAAGCAACTAAAGATGCAGGTAAGATTGCAGGTTTAGATGTTAAGAGAATAATAAATGAGCCAACAGCAGCAGCTTTATCATATGGTCTTGACAATGAAAATGAGCAAAAGATTATGGTATACGATTTAGGTGGTGGTACATTTGATGTATCTATTATTGAAATCGGTGATGGCGTTATTGAAGTATTAGCTACAGCAGGTGATAATAAGCTTGGTGGAGATGACTTTGATGATGTAATTACTAACTATATGTTAGAAGAATTTAAGAAAACAGAAGGTGTAGAACTTTCTTAAGATAAAATGGCTATGCAAAGACTTAAAGAAGCAGCAGAGAAAGCTAAGAAAGAGTTATCAGCAGCAACAACAACAAATATTAACCTTCCTTTCATTACTGCTACAGCAGAAGGTCCAAAGCATTTTGATATGAACTTAACAAGAGCTAAATTTGATGAATTGACTTCAGACTTAGTAGAGAGAACAGCAGTACCAGTAAATACAGCATTAAAGGATGCAGGTCTTTCAGCATCTGAACTTGATAAAGTATTATTAGTAGGTGGTTCTACTCGTACGATTTCTGTTCAAGATAAAGTAAAACAATTAACTGGTAAAGAGCCATTTAAGGGTATTAATCCAGATGAGTGTGTTGCAATCGGTGCATCTATCCAAGGTGGTAAATTAGCAGGTGATGCAGGCGCAGGTGAAATCTTACTTCTTGATGTAACTCCACTTTCACTTTCAATCGAAACTATGGGTGGTGTAGCTACAAGACTTATTGAGAGAAATACAACTATTCCTACAAAGAAGAGTCAAATATTCTCTACAGCACAAGATAACCAAGATGCAGTTGACATTAACGTAGTACAAGGTGAGAGACAATTTGCAAGAGACAATAAGAGCCTTGGTAGATTTAGATTAGATGGTATTGCTCCAGCAAGACGTGGTGTACCTCAAATAGAAGTTACTTTTGATATAGATGCAAATGGTATTGTAAATGTATCAGCTAAGGATTTAGGAACTGGTAGTGAGCAACATATTACAATTACTGCAGGTTCTAACCTTTCTGATGATGATATTGATAAAGCAGTTAGAGAAGCTGCTGAATATGAAGCACAAGATAAGAAACGTAAAGAAGCTATTGAAGCAAGAAATGAAGCTGATTCAATGGTATTCCAGACAGAAAAAGCTCTTAATGATGTTGGTGATAAATTATCAGATTCAGATAAGACAAAGGTTGAGGCAGACCTTAAGGTTCTTAAAGATTTAATTGAAGGTACTAATGCAGAAGAGATGTCAGAATATGAAGTAGAGCAAATTAAGAATGCAAAAGAAACTCTTATGACAAGTGCACAAGAATTATTTGCTAAATTATATGAGCAAAACGGACCAGGTGCTAATGCTGGTACTGGAGCTGAAGGCCCTGACTTTTCAGAAGGTGATGTAGTTGATGGAGATTACACAGAAGTATAGAATTATAGTATAGGATTATACATGTTATAGCTTAGGGACATTTTAGATGTCCCTATAGCTGTAAATGAAAGGTGAGGACAATGGCAGATACTAAAAGAGATTATTATGACGTGTTAGGTGTATCGAGAACAGCTACAGATGCTGAACTTAAGAAAGCCTATAGACAAGTAGCAAAAAAATATCATCCAGATACTAATCCAGGAAATGAAGAAGCAGAAACAAAATTTAAAGAAGCTTCAGAAGCTTATGGTGTATTAAGTGATCCAGAAAAACGTGGAAAATACGATCAATTTGGTCATGCAGCATTTGATGCAGGTGCTGGTGGCGGTGGTTTTGGTGGTTTTGAATTCAACATGGGTGACATGGGAGATATTTTTGGAGATATTTTCGGAGATATGTTTGGTGGCGGAACAAGAAGTCGTCAATCAAATGGACCTATGAAGGGTGCAAGCATTAAAACAACAGTTAGAATTAAGTTTGAAGAGGCTGTTTTCGGTTCTCAAAAAGAAGTTGAATTACCACTTAAAGATGAATGTGTTGTATGCCATGGAAGTGGTTCTCAACCAGGACATGATCCAGAAGTTTGTCCAAAATGTAGTGGTAAGGGTCAAGTAGTATATACACAGCAATCATTATTTGGTGTTGTAAGAAATGTTCAAACTTGTCCTGAATGTAGTGGTTCAGGAAAAATAATTAAATATAAATGTAGTACTTGTGCAGGAACAGGTTATGTAAAGAGTAAGAAAAAGATTCAAGTTGTTATTCCGGCAGGTATTGATAATGGAAAAACACTTAGAATTCGTGAAAAAGGTGAACCAGGTCTTAATGGTGGTGAAAGAGGAGATTTAATGGTTACTATCTTAGTAGATAGACATCCTATCTTCCAAAGACAAGAATATGATTTATTCTCAACTGAACCAATAACATTTACTCAAGCAGCTCTAGGTGGAACTATTACTATTAATACAATTGATGGTCCTGTAGAGCAAGTTATTAAGCCAGGTACCCAAACAGACACTAAGATTAAACTTAAGGGTAAAGGTGTTCCTACTCTTCGTAATAAGGCAGTAAGAGGAGATCACTATGTAACATTAGTAGTTCAAGTTCCAGATAAGCTTACTGAAGAGCAAAAAACAATTCTTAACCAATATGATGAGGCTACAGGTAGTGCAGCAAGACGTTCAGTAGATTCATCAGGAAGTTTTAGTTTTGGAGATCATAAGAAAAAAGGCTTTGGTAAAAAGAAATGAGATGGATTAAAATAACAATAGACACTACAACTGAAGCTGTGGATATGATTAGTTATGCATTAGGTGAGCTAGGTGTAGAAGGAATAGAAGTAGAAGATAAGATTCCTTTATCAGAGGCTGATAAAAAGGCTATGTATATAGATATATTACCAGATAATATTCCAGAGGATGATGGTTTAGCAAAAGTATCTTGCTATATAGAAGAGGATAGAGATATAGATGCTCTTGTAGCTGATATAAGTAATGAACTATCTGATATTAATGAATTTATTAATATTGGAAGTGGTAAGATTACTATTGGTGAAACAGAAGACAAGGATTGGATTAATAATTGGAAAGCATTTTTTAAACCCTTTAGACTAGAAGATAATATAGTTATTAAACCAACTTGGGAAGAACTAACTGATGTTAGAGAAGATGATACAGTAATTAATATTGATCCAGGAACAGCATTTGGAACTGGGTCACATAATACTACTAAATTATGTATAGGTCAACTTAAGAAATATATTAAACCAGATAAAAGTACTATTTTCGATGTTGGATGTGGAAGTGGAATATTATCAATAATAGCTCTTAAACTAGGTGCAAAGAGTGCCTATGGTGTAGATATTGATGAAAATGCAACTAGAGCTTCAATAGAAAACATGGAAATAAATAATATATCTTCTGAGATTATGAAAGTTGCCAAAGGTGATGTAATTGGTGACAAGGTATTTACAGATAGTATTGTAGATGAATATGATATAGTAGTAGCTAATATACTTGCTGATGTAATAATTCCTTTATCAAAGGTTGTAAAACCTTTTATGAAAGAAGATGGAGTATTTATTACTTCAGGCATAATTAATACTAAAGAGGAAGCAGTTAAAGAAGCATTGATTAAAAATAAATTTAATATAATTGATACTGTATATATGGGAGAATGGGTGTCCATTGTAGCCAAGAAATAGTATAACAAAGGTTTGGATAAGTAATTATCTAAACCTTTGTTGTTATAGCTAGTATTTATATTTTTTCAAAAGCTCCCTTAGGACAATAATTTATACATTTGCCACATTTAATACATAAATCGTCATCAATTACTGGTAGTGCATTAATATCTGACTGTGTGATTGCACCTTGTGGACATATAGCAATTGAAGGGCAACGGTGATTTTGAGGGCATTTATCTTTGTTTACAATTAGTTTCATAAGGTAACTCCTTTCAGTTACAATAGTTATTCTTTAGTACATGAATTAATTCTTCAACTCTATGGTCAGAGATGAAATAAGTGATGTTTTGACCAGACTTTTTATTATCTAGAATTTTATTAGCTTTAAGTATTGATAAATGTTGAGATAATGCTGATTGAGTTATGTTAGGAACATAAGTTGAGATTTGACCCACAGTCATAGGTTGTTCCATTAAGGAACAAACAATCATTAAGCGATTCTCGTTAGCAAGTACTTTTAATAATTCTGCAATTTGTTTTGCTTTTTCTTCCATTAAATTATCCTTTCCTATGTTTTATTTTACATATACCTTGTGTCATAGTGCCCATTGGACAATAAACACACCAAGAGCGTGGTTTGAATAAAATCATTGTAATAAGACCTAAAGTAGTTGAAGTTAGCATTACACTGTAAAATCCAAATGCAAATTGAGCAATCCATGCTGGCACAAAAGATGTATTGGTCCATTGCCAAGGAAGTTTAAAGGTCCATAGTAGAGTAACAACTTCTTTTAAAGAAGCACCAGAAAAGACAAGATAGGTGTTATATATCATAAGTATAAACATGGTCATAAAAAAAGTTAAAAATCCATATCTAAACCAAGTAGAATATAAAAATTTAGGAGGTAATTTTTTACGAGATAATCCTAACTTTCCACCTATCAATTCAAAAAGCTGACCACGACCACAGTATTTATTACAATATGCTTTACTTCCACCGATAATAGAAATGAGTAGAGGAGTAATAAAACAAATAAGACCTAACCAAGCAAATAAAATATTAAAAAGTCCTAGTATTAAGTAAATAGAGGAAAAAATCCATAAATAATTATACCAATGTTTTTTCATATTAGATTATCCTCCCTTGTTGTAATTTTAATAACACCAGCAGGACAATTAGTTATACATTTGCTACATCCAACACACTTAGAGGTATCTACGGTAGCATACATACCTTTATAAACAGATATTGCATTTAAGGGGCAATATTTAACACAATTGCCACAAGCTACACAGGAATTTGATATACAAGCTTGTTTTTTTGAAATAGACATAGAAAATCTCCTTATTAGTATTTAAGATATTTCTAATATACTAATAAGGAGATGTTTTGTCAATATGTTAAATTTTACAATGAATCGTGGTGTTCAAATTCCCCATATTCGCAACCTACATTTTTGGCTTTCATATGATCAACTAATATGCGTTTATTGCCTACAATCTTATATAATTTTATATAGCCAATACCAGTACCACCGTTCCATAAACGTTTGTGTTGTCTAAGACCAATCGGGTTTTCGTAATCCATAAATAACATTTCTGATTTTTTGCAAGCAACTTTTAACTCAATTGCAGCAGTATTGTTTATAGCTTTTATTTTCCAAACAACAGCATCTTCGGTTTCATAGCATCTGAATTTTGTTCTAGATAAAGTCCAAAACTTTGAAAAATTAAACTCATAACTATCACCTTCATAGAAAAATTTCATGAGAAGTTGGTTGTTAAGCGGTATTCCAAATACTTTAGGACAACCACCACCAATAGTAAAGGCAGAATTGTTTAATTTGGTATTGCTGATTAAACTTGTAAGGTTACAACTATTTAGCCATAACCAAGGACTAGTATAATCAGTTCCCCAGTTTTTGTCTGCATATCCTTGGCAGGTATCAGGTGATACAGTATATGTTTCACCATCTAGAACAATTGTACCTGAATAATTTGTTTTCATACCTTCTGCATGCCAATACATTTCAAATGCATTACTAATTCTAAAAGGAAGAGAAGTAGCATATCCAGCATTAAAAGGAATTAATTTATTTATCTTTAAAGACCAACTCATATTACCACAATTATTATTGTAAGTAGGATTATTATCTATATCATCTTGGGTAACATTTATATTACCCCATATATTGTTTTCTGATAGGAAGGCATCCTTAGTAGCAATTTTTAGCATAGTAGTTGAGTTGTCATACTCGTTGATACCATAATATCTATTAAATACTTTACCATTATTACCCCAATATCCAGCACGAACCATAAGATAAGATGGTTTGATGCCACCAGCTAAGTTGGTAAATACAGGATAATCCCTACCACGTTGAGGATTGATTATAAAGTATTCTATAAAAAATGTTTTTGACTTGCATGTAATATCACTTACAGCAGTAAAAGAATGCCACCACCAATCATAACCAGTATGAGCTAAGTCATCATGTAACATGTATTTATTCTTGTTAAGTTTGTGTTTGTTCATATATACCTCCATATTAGATAGGTCAAAAGATTAATTTAACTCACTATAGTATATGATAATGGTTTTAACTTAATTATGCAACTAATTTACTATTATAGCATTGGCAATTAGTATGAATTTGGTTTATAATAATTCATATCGTACAATAAACAGTAAGGAGGACAAGCGATGAGGTATGAAAATATACCAAACAATCCCATGATGCTTTTGAGTTTTACAAATACTAAACTTAGAGATGAATATAATTCACTTGCAGATATGTGTTATGATTTAGAAGTTGAAGAACAGGATATAGTAGAAAAATTGTCAATGATAGGATATAATTATAATCAGGATTTGAACAGGTTTATATAGAATATATGGAGATACGTATGAAGAAAATATTAAGAAGTTTATGTATAATCGTGGCAATTTTAGTATTAGGAATTGCAGGTATATATGTTTACAGATATGCTGTTGAGGCTATCCATGATGATGAGATAATAACATCTATGGAAGAACTGGGAATGTATATTACTGATGAACTAAATGAGGGGCATGATAGTAGTAAGGTATATCTAAAATATATATCAGAAAGTGATTTAATTGAAATTAATGAACAGTTAGATGGCTTTTTTGGTAGTGTTAGTACTTATAGAGTGTTATTTAGATATGATGAGTATTTTTGCAAAGTTGAACTTAATTATGAGGTATCAGATAACTACTATGTATATAGGGCATATAAATATGGAGAAGATATAAGTACAGCTAGTTCATACGCTCAAGAATTATATAATGTGGTAAATGATATAATTGCCAATAATATAAATCTTACTATGTCTGATTACGAAAAAGAGATGATAATACATGATTATATAGTTAAAAATTGTGTATATGATTTTCTTGATGGCGAATTAGAACCATATTCTTATAAAGCATATGGTGCATTGGTGAAAAATACAGCAGTTTGTAATGGATATGCAGAGGCGATGGAACTTCTTCTTATGTGTGTAAATGTAGATAGTTATATAGTGGTAGGAGAAGCAGATGGGGTAGCTCATGCATGGAATTTAGTTGAACTAGAAAATAATTGGTATCACATTGATGCAACTTGGGATGATCCAGTACCAGACCGTGGTGACACAGTATCCCATGCTTATGCTAATCTTAATGATGAAATAATGAGTTATAATCATACTTGGAATAAAAAAGCATATCCGGAAAGTATAAGTTTAGATTATAACTATTATATATTGAATAGTGGAATATATAATTGCTTTCCAGATTATAAAAATTATGTACTTGGTGTATTAGATAAAGAGTCACCAGATACAATTTCTGTAATGGTAGAAGGTTATGATGAAAATATATATGATTTTAATTTTATATTTAAATGCGACAAAGTTACATATGTAACTTACACTATAGATAAGATTGGTAAATATACAGTTATTGAATTAATTTTAAAATATTAATAATGAAGGCAAGGAGGATAATTGTGAGTAAAGAAGAGTTTATTAGTGAATTAAGAGAAAGTTTAGAAGGTAAAGTATCTAATGATATAATAGAAGATACAGTTAGATATTATAATGATTATATAAGAGATTCTGTAAATAATGAAACTAGCGAAGAAGAAGTTTTGGATTCTTTAGGTAGAGGATCTTTTATAGCTAAGACTATTATAGAAGCCAACAATAGTAGAAAAGAAACTGCTTATGAACATGTTTCTGAAGACAATAGTAATAAAAAAGGATTTCATACAGAATTTAAGAATGATGGCACTGCAGATATAAAGTATGGCAGATTTACATTGAATTCTTGGTATGGGAAGGTATTTATAATATTAGCAGCAATATTAGTAATTGGCATTGTTTTTGCCTTAATAGCAGGTTTATTTGCATTAATTATTAATATAATATTACCCATTGCTTTATTACTTATAGTTATATGGGTTATTGTATATATTGTCAAACTAGTAATTAAATGAGGTAGATAGAATATGAAAATTATACATTTGGCTGATTTGCAT
>JAVBSN010000088.1:0-13172 GCA_031547045.1 Lachnospiraceae bacterium | reverse complement strand
TAGCAACGCATTTTATTTTCCAATGTGTGTGCATAACAAAAGGAAGACCTATTTTGTCAAGAACTTCCACTTTAGTATTAGTTTTCTTTAATAATGGCTTAATTTCCTTAAAGGAATTTAATTCCATATGTAAAATATAATCATCACCGCTTTTAACTAAATTCCATATAAGAATACCTCTATTACTACACAAATTTACAAACCGTTCAGGGGAATGTCCAGAAATTTTAATCTTAACATAGCCTTTAAAATATTTAATAATTGTAATTAGCATATTTCCACCACCTATAATATAATATGTTACTTATACTCAACACTTTTTATGAGTCCTTTTATTTTCATATCAACATTTGAAAAGTATTCAATTTTAAGCTTCTGACCTTCTACTACAATCATACACTTCTTTCCTTGAACTACAATCTTATTATCATCATACTCAGCCAATCCTCTATAGTTCTCTACATTTAACTCTCTATTACCATTAATGGTTACTATAGTAGCCCCTAGTAATACATCTTCTGGAAGATTCAGCTTTGATGCTATATTTTCAATTGCAGAACTATCTTTTTTATTGTTTTTTTCTTTTTTATTATTTTTCATAACACGTTCCTAAAATTAGGATTATTATATACTATGAAAAAGATAGAAAGATATGCACTAAATTATTTAAAAATACGAAAAAAGTCCTTAATCACATGGATTAAGGCCTTATAAATGTTATTATTATTTGAATTTACGCTTTCTAGCTGCTTCAGATTTCTTCTTACGCTTAACACTTGGTTTCTCGTAATGCTCTCTCTTACGAATCTCTTGTTGAATACCGGCTTTTGCACAGTTTCTCTTAAATCTACGAAGAGCGCTATCTAAAGTCTCGTTTTCTTTAACTATAACGTTAGACATATTATCACCCTGACCTCCCTCCAGTTGCATATTGTGCCTACCAATACAACTGTTTGGGTATTTTTTTAAAGCACTAAATGTAATTATATCACATTTTTATGATTCGTCAACTAATTTTAAGAAATTTCTGCTAATTATTATGCTAATTGATTTTTAACTACTTCTAACGCTTTTTCTAAAGCACTATCAATACCTGCTGGATTCTTTCCACCAGCTTGTGCCATGTTAGGACGGCCACCGCCACCACCACCAACTAATGTAGCGATTTCTTTAATAAGATTTCCTGCATGAGCACCCTTTGACATTGCATCTTCTGTAGCCATAGCAATTAAGTTAACCTTATCACCCATATTTGATGCAAGAACAACAACACCTGTTCCTAGCTTATCTTTTAATTGATCTCCAAGATTTCTAAGTGCATTCATATCAATATCAGCAACCTTAACTGGTAAAAACGATACTCCATTAACATCAATAACATTATCCATTACATCGCCTACTGAGTCTTTAGCTAGCTTATCTTTTAATTTCTGATTCTCACTTGCTAGAGCCTTCATCTCAGCCATCATTGATTCAATCTTAGAATATAACTTACTTGGCTCTGTCTTAGCAACCTTAGCTGCTTCATATAACTCTTTTTCAAGCTCTTTGTAATAATTAAGTGCACCTACTGAAGTAAGAGCCTCTATTCTTCTAACACCTGCAGCAATACCTGCTTCTGAAACAATCTTAAATGTACTAATAACTCCCGTGTTAGATACATGAGTACCACCACAAAGCTCTACTGAAAAGCTATCCATATTAACAACTCTAACTGTATCACCATATTTCTCACCAAATAGTGCCATAGCTCCCGTTTTCTTAGCTTCGTCTATGCTCATAACTTTGGTATCTACTGATAAATCAGCTTCTATCTTAGCATTTACAATAGCTTCAACCTTATCTATCTCTTCTCTAGTCATGGCAGCAAAATGTGTGAAGTCAAATCTTAATCTATCTTCTGCAACAAACGAACCTGCTTGCTCTACATGATTACCAAGAACTTCTTTTAAAGCCTTCTGTAATAAATGAGTTGCACTGTGGTTCTTGCATATTAATTGTCTTCTATCAGTATTAATTGTTAATGTAACTTCTGAATTAAGTTTGAATTCTCCAGCTACAACTTGTCCAATATGTCCAATCTTACCACCAGCTAATTTGATTGTATCTTCAACCACAAATTTTCCTGTTGCTGACTCAATTACACCAGTATCTCCTGATTGACCACCCATTGTAGCATAAAATGGTGTCTTATCTACAATAATTGTTCCCTTATTTCCTTCTGATATAATATCTACAACATCTGACTCTGTAGTAAGTGCTGTAATATTTGAAGTATAAGTATTATTATCATAACCAACGAATTCAGATGTTAGAGCTGTATCTAATTGCTCATATACAGTAGCATCTGCACCCATATAATTTGTTGTTTTTCTGGCTGTTCTTGCAGTTTCTCTCTGAATAGACATTGCCTTATTAAAGCCATCTTCATCTACTGATATATTAGATTCCTCTAATATTTCTTTAGTAAGGTCTAGAGGAAATCCATAAGTATCATATAACTTAAATGCATCATCTCCTGATAATGTTGTAGAAGCTGTAGCTTCTAGGTCTTTCTTCATATCAGCTAATATAGCAATACCTTGGTCTATAGTCTTATTGAAGTTATTTTCCTCTGTTGTTAAACAAGTAAATATATGATCGCTCTTATCTGCTAATTCTGGATAAGCCTCCTTAGATACTTCTATAACAGTCTTTGAAAGTTCTGCTAAGAATCTTCCTTCAATACCTAATAATCTACCATGTCTTGCTGCTCTTCTAAGTAATCTTCTAAGAACATCTCCTCTACCTTCATTAGATGGTAGGATACCGTCTGATGTCATAAATGTAACTGAACGAATATGATCTGTAATAAGTCTTATAGACACGTCCTTCTTAGCATCTGATTTATATTCAACATTTGCCATAGCACATACTTTATCTCTAAGAGCTTTGATTGTATCCACATCAAATATAGAATCTACGTCTTGAACTACTGTTGCAAGTCTCTCTAATCCCATTCCTGTATCTATGTTCTTATTTGACAATTCAACGTAATTACCTTTACCATCATTATCAAATTGAGTAAATACGTTATTCCAGATTTCAATGTATCTATCGCACTCACAACCTACAGTACAATCTGGGCTACCACAACCGTATTTCTCTCCTCTATCAAAGTATATTTCTGAACATGGTCCACAAGGGCCTGCGCCATGTTCCCAGAAGTTATCTGCTTTACCAAATTTGAATATTCTCTCTGGAGCTATCCCCATCTTCTTATTCCATATGTCAAATGCTTCATCATCCTCAAGATATACTGATGGATATAATCTATCTTCATCAATGCCAACTACTTTAGTAAGAAACTCCCATGACCATTCAATAGCTTCTTCTTTGAAATAATCACCAAAAGAGAAATTACCAAGCATTTCAAAGAAAGTACCATGTCTTGCTGTCTTACCAACATTCTCAATATCACCTGTACGTATACATTTTTGACAAGTAGTAACACGATTTCTTGGTGGTACCTCTTGACCTGTAAAATATGGCTTAAGTGGTGCCATACCTGCATTAATTAACAATAAACTATTATCATTATGTGGAACTAGAGAAAAACTATTAAGTCTTAGATGATCCTTACTTTCAAAATAGCTTAAATACATTTCTCTTAATTCATTTAATCCATAATTTTTCACAATTATATCCTCCTAGTATCTTATCTCTTATGCCTCATTCGACTGTTCTTTTTCTATTTTTCTCTTACGTAATTTCTTTCCTGCAAATACACCAACAACTGCACATATAGCCAGTATTATAAATGAAATTAAATATTGAACAAAAGTAGATAATAATAACATAATACGACCTCCTATAATCTAACGTCTCTCCGCTAACTCATCTATTACATCTTTCCAATCAAGACCTCTCTCTGCCATAAGTACCATTAAATGATACATAAAATCAGAAATCTCGTACTTCATCTCTTCAGCATCTGGATTCTTCGCTGCTATTACAATCTCTGTAGCCTCTTCTCCAACTTTCTTAAGTATCTTATCAATTCCCTTATCAAATAGATAATTTGTATAAGAACCTTCTTTAGGATTATTTTTTCTATCCATAATTACTTTGTATACATCATTAAATACTGTAAGTGGATTGGTATCATCATATTCTTTCTTAACTAAATCAGTAAAGAAACATGTTTTGTTACCTGTATGGCAAGCAACTCCTACTTGTGATACCTTAGCAAGTATTGTATCTTTATCACAATCAATAGTTAATGACTTAACATATTGATAATGTCCTGATGTTTCACCTTTAACCCATAACTCATCTCTACTTCTACTATAGTAAGTCATAACACCAGTATTTACAGTATTGTTATAAGCTTCCTCATTCATATACGCTAGCATAAGAACTTCACTTGTCTTATAGTCTTGAACAACAACTGGCACCATTCCGTCTGCATTAAGTTTGAATTCGCTAAAATCCATTGAACTTTCAAATGTATTTACAGGAATATCACACTCTCTAAATACTTGCTTAATTCCCATTATATCCATTCTTTCAAGATTATATAATGATATAGTAGATGCACCTGTTGCTTTAACCATATCAACCATCTCGTTACCCTCAGTTGCATAACTTGATACAATAATAGGTATAGTTACCTTACTTCTTATATCATTTACAAGCTCTTCATAATTCTTAACCTTATTATTATGTAATAATAGAAGTTCACCTGCTCCTAATTCACTTAACTGGGCAGCATATTCTGCTGGATTCTTTACTTCTGATAAATCAATTGTAACTATAATTCTTTCAGAACCAAATCTCTCAGCAGCTTCTTTAACTAATTCAGGATTATTAAGTGCAGCCGACTTCATACACACCTTAGCAGCTCCTGCATATAGTATTTTTTTAACATCTTCTAATCTTCTTACACCACCACATGCAATTAATGGAATATCAACCGCTCTCGAAATTGCCTTGATTGTTTCAATACTAGCCTCTCTACTTTCATCAGTAGCTTTACTATCAAAATATGCAATCTCATCTGCACCTGCATCACTATAATATTTTGCCGCCTCAATAGGATTATTCAAATCTATACAAGGTATAATCTTAACGTAATTCATATATATTCTCCTGTCTTACACATTATCTACATTTAATTATAATGTACCTTTTGTAGATAATACTTTATCTTTAATTCTACCGTCAATCATTGTTGCTTCATCAAGAGCCTTTGCAAAGGCCTTAAATGCAGCTTCAATAATATGATGATTATTGCTTCCGTTAATCTGTTTTATATGTAAATTCATCTCTGCTGCATAAGAAACAGCATAGAAAAATTCCTTAACCATCTCTGTATCAAAATATCCTACTTGATCAACAGTTAATTCACTATCATATACTAAGTATGGTCTGCCAGATAAATCAATAGCACATAACATTAATGTTTCATCCATAGGTAACATAAACGAACCATATCTCTTAATTCCTACTTTATCTCCAACTGCTTTCTTTATTGCTTGTCCTAATACAATCCCTGTATCTTCAATAGTATGATGAGAATCTACAAACAAATCACCTTTTACAGTAACATTTAAATCAAAAAAGCCATGTCTAGCAAAACTATTTAACATATGGTCAAAAAAACCAATACCTGTATCAATATTAGTAATACCAATTCCATCTAAATTAAGTTCAATCTTAATATCTGTCTCATTAGTTTTTCTTTCAATAATTGCTTTTCTATCAAGCATATGCATCTACCTCCTAATGGATCATTTATAACCTTATAATTATACCACTTATCATATTATTCATCAAGATTTGGTTTCATATCAAGTCCTTGATTTTCATCAGCCTTAATATCACTACCAAAATCATAATCATTTCCTGGTAATATTGCATTTAATACGATTCCTACTATAGCAGCTACTGCAAGACTAGTTAAAGTAATATCAGTTCCCATAACAGTAAATGTTAGACCATTTCCAAATCCTAATCCACTTACTAATATTAAGGCTGCTATAATTAAGTTTCTTGATTTTGTAAAATCAACATGATTCTCAACAACATTTCTAACACCTATTGCTGAAATCATTCCATATAATATAAAACTTACACCACCTATAATTGCTGAAGGAATTGATCCTATAAGCCCTGCCATCTTAGGTATAAAACTTAAAATAACTGCATAAATTGCTGCAATACGAATTACCTTTGGATCATATACTTTACTAAGTTCTAATACACCTGTATTTTCTCCGTAAGTAGTATTAGCTGGTCCACCAAATAATGCTGAAAATGTAGTTGCTAAACCATCACCAATTAATGTTCTGTGTAGACCTGGTTCTTCAATAAAGTTCTCACCTACTGTTGCTGATATAGCTGATATATCACCAATATGCTCCATCATTGTTGCTAATGCAATTGGTGCCATTACTAATATTGCTGTTATATTGAATTTACAAATCTGGAATGGAGGTAATCCAACCCAACTTGCTGATTGTACACTTGTAAAATCAAAGATTGCACTACCATCTGGATTAGTTAATCCACATGCATGCATAATTAATGCTACTGTAAATGATATTACTACACCTAATAGAATAGGAATAATCTTAAACATTCCTTTTCCCCATATATTAAATATTATAATAGTTGCAAGAGCAATTAATGCAAGTATCCAGTTAGTAGAGGCATTTCCAATTGCACTAGGAGCTAAAGTTATACCTATACATATAATAATTGGTCCTGTTACTACTGGTGGCAAAAACTTCATTACTCTCTTAACTCCAATTACCTTAACAAGAAGAGCTAATACTAAATATAGCAAACCTGCTACTACAATTCCACCACAAGCATATCGAAGTTTCTCTCCCATAGTCATATCTGCAAATATTCCTGTATCAAGACTTGCAACTGTTTGGAAACCACCTAAAAATGCAAATGATGAACCTAAAAATGCTGGTACTTTTAACTTAGAACAAATATGAAAAAACAATGTTCCTAATCCTGCACAAATTAAAGTTACTTGAATAGAAAGACCTTCTCCTTCAAAATAACCATTGACTAATATAGGCACTAATATTGTTGCTCCAAACATTGCAAACATATGTTGCAATCCCAAAAGTAACATCTTAGGTATACCTAAAGTCTTTGCGTCTCTAATTCCCTCTTGTTGATTCATATTTCTTCCTCCTAGTATTATAATAATTTTACTCACTTGTAATAATATCAATAATATATTTATTGTTCAATAAATTGTTTGAAAATTATTCACTCATTCTACTAAATATTTTTTTATTTGTACGTAATAAGAATATTGTACATAATGTTACTGATGCTATTTCTGCACAAGGGAAACACCACCATATCATATTTACACCACCTAGTTTAGAGAATAAATATGCTGTTGGTAATAGTATAAATATTTGCCTTAGTATAGATACTGTCATACTATACACACCATTTCCCATTGCTTGGAATACAGATGAACTTACAATACAATAACCAGCAAATACAAAACTTATACTAATTATACGTAATGCTGGAACACCAATAGATAACATATATTCTGATGCATTAAAGATTCCAAATAACTTCTCAGGAATGGTCTGGAATACTATAAGTCCAGCTATCATAATTCCTACCGCAAACATAACACTTAACTTAATTGTTTTTATCATTCGATCTTTATTACCAGCACCATAATTATATGCAATTATAGGTATAACACCACTGTTAAGTCCGAATACTGGCATAAATACAAAGCTTTGTAATTTAAAATATATACCAAATACAGCAACAGCAGTTGATGAAAATGCTCCTAAAATCTTATTCATTACATAACTCATTACTGACACAATTGCTTGCATAACAATTGATGGTATACCAATTGCTAAAATATTTAAAATCATACTAAAATCAGGTCTGAATTTTTTAAAATTCAAAGTTATTTCTTTGTTAATAAAAATATTAAAAACTAAGGCTAATACACATGCACAACATTGTCCTATTACAGTAGCAATTGCCGCTCCCGCTACTCCCATCTTTGGCACACCAAAGTATCCAAAAATAAATATTGGATCTAAGATAATATTTATTATTGCGCCTAATCCTTGTGTTATCATTGTAAATATTGTTTTACCAGTTGACTGTAGTAATCTTTCAAAAGTCATCTGCCCAAACATACCAAACGAACATATACAACATATTCTTAAATATATTGTTCCATAATCTGCAATCTGTGCAGTATCCGTTTGACTTGCCATAAAAGGTTTTGCAATAAACAAACCTACAACTAAAAATATTACATAAGAAATAGCTGTAATAAATAAACCATTCTTTGCTGCATCATTTGCCTTATCATAATTCTTCTCACCAAGACTACGTGATAAAATAGCATTTATACCAACACCCATACCTGAACCTAGTGCTATCATTAAACTCTGTATAGGAAATGCTAGGGAAACTGCTGTAATAGCTGCTTCACCATCAGCTAATTTTGATACAAACATACTATCAACTATGTTATAGGCTGCTTGTACCAACATAGAAATCATAATTGGTAATGACATTGATATTAATAATCTACCAACAGGCATAGTACCCATTTTATTTTCTTCTCTATTATCATTATTTCTAGAACTTACATCAACATCTTTATTACTATTATTATCTACAGTAATATTTTCAATACTATCTTCTTTCTTCTTTAATTCTTCTACTTTTTTATTCATTTTATATTCTTCTTCCTGCTTCTAGCAGTGATACTAAAGCATCACTTTCATCTCTCATATAAGTCTCTATTCTATGAATATTAAAATCATACTTATTATACTCTATACCAGTATAATTATATAATGCTTCTATTACTAATTCTGGTTTAAGGTTTTCTACACTTCCTGTAGCTAACAACATATATATACCATTATTATCTAACTTTATTTCATATATAGAAGGCTTTATATTTACTTCCTTCTCGCTTCTCTTTGTTTTCTTTAGAATTACTATCTCTTCTTGCTTAGTAAATTCATCAAATTTATCTAATAACTGTGTACGGTATCCAACCTCTTCTTTAAAGGTAATCATATAATCTGATGCTGATACTATTGCCATAGCAGTCTTAGCACCTTCACCCAGTTCAACTATATCAGTAACCTTCATTCCATCTACCAGTACGTCATTAAATTGTTTTATCATATCTTCACTTGATGTTGCTGAATTAAGTTCAGCATCAAAATATTCTCCATCTGAAGTAACTCCCAGTGCTAGTGGTGCTGCAAATGTAATTAATTGATGGGGACTATATCCCTGTGAATAACTAATATCAATACCAGCTCTCTTTATTGCTTTCTGATAAAATCTCATTACATCAAGGTGTCCTATAAATCTTAAAACTCCTGTTTTAGAATATTTAATTCTTACCTTCATAGCACACACCTCCTTCAAAACTAGCTGCTCCACAACCACTACAATTCATTCTACAATTAGGTGTAACTACTTCATTTTTTGCATTCTCCCATTCTTTCTTAAGGAATCTCTTAGTAACACCAATGTCTATAAAATCCCATGGTAATATTTCATCAATATCTCTTTCTCTAGATGTATAGAAATCAATATCAATATTATTATTAGAAAATGCTTTCATCCATATATCATTATTGAAGAATTCACTCCAAGAATCAAACATAGCTCCATCCATATATGCATCATATATAGCTTGTCCTATTTTTCTATCACCTCTTGCAAGAATGCCCTCAAGAATAGTAAGTTCTGCCTCATGATAATTAAACTTAATACTTTTTGCATTATGTTGACTCTTAACTTTATCTTTTACATAATAAGCTTTATCCAAAAATTCCTGTGCTGTATTCATTGGTGCCCATTGAAATGGTGTAAATGGCTTTGGTACAAAGAAAGATGCTGATGCTACAATATTAACCTTTCCATCACGTTCTGGCTTTGGAATTGTATAATATTCTTCTGCTATAGTTTCTGCAAGTAAAGCTATGCCCTCTATATCCTCATAGGTCTCTGTTGGAAGACCTAACATAAAATATAACTTAACCTTGTTCCAGCCACCTCTAAAGGCTTCCATTGCACCTTTTAAGATTATCTCTTCACTAAGACCTTTGTTAATAACATCTCTCATTCTTTGAGAACCAGCCTCTGGTGCAAATGTAAGACTACTTTTTCTAATATCTTGTACCTTACTCATAACCTCAAGAGAAAATGCATCTATTCTAAGTGATGGTAGAGATATATTTACATGCTCCTGACCTAAATCATCAATTAAAAAATCTGTTAACTCTTTTAAATATTCATAATCACTTGAACTAAGTGAGCTAAGTGATATTTCTTCATAACCAGTATTTTTAATCATTTCCCTAGCATAATCTTTTAATGTATTAATATCCTTTTGTCTTGTAGGTCTATATAGCATTCCTGCTTGACAGAAACGACATCCTCTTATACACCCACGCATAATTTCTAAAACAACTCTGTCTTGAGTCGCCTTAATATATGGAACTAATGGTTTTGTTGGATAAGGAACATTATCTACATCCATAGCTATTTGTTTCTTAATAGTTGCAGGAATACCTTCTACATTAGGTGTAAATGTATCAATAGTACCATCTTCTTTATACGTAACATCATATAGACTAGGCACATATATTCCTGGTACCTTTGATGCTGCTATTAGAAAATCTCTTCTACTCCCACCATTATTCTTAATAGACTTGTAAGTATCAAGTAGCATATCATATACTACTTCACCTTCACCTATATAAAACATATCAAAGAAATCTGCTATAGGCTCTGGATTATAGCTACAAGGTCCACCGCCAATTATAATCGGCTCTTCTTCTCCTCTATCTTTTGCAAATATATTTATTTGTCCCAAATCTAATATTTGCAAAACATTAGTATAGCTCATTTCATATTGTAGAGTTATACCAATAAAATCAGCTTCTTTAATAGGTTTCTGAGTTTCTAAACTAAACAAAGGAATATTATTATCCTTCATAATCTGGTGCATATCTGGCCAAGGAGAATATACTCTTTCACAATAAGTATCTTCTCTCTTATTAAACATATCATATAATATCTGAATTCCTAGATGTGACATTCCAATCTCATATACATCTGGAAAGCACATAACAAATCTTATATCAACATCTTCTAAAGATTTTTTAACCATATTTACTTCATTGCCAATATATCTGGCTGGCTTTTCAATACTAAGTAGTATTTCGTCTGATAATGCTAGTGTATTCATTAGTTCACCTTTCTAAGTTAAGTAATTCGAATAATACCTATACTAAATCGCATAATATAATTAAGCGTATAGGCACACAATACTACTATATTATACATTATCTTTAATCGTCAAGTCCAATATACCATTCTTTTACTACCTTTAGGGCGCCAACTGTTTCATTACCTGTTGTATCTAACAACTCCCCAAAAGATTTATCACATTCAATATAAGCAACCATTTTATCTATAATTTTGTTTTCACTATAATTACTTAACACTATATATCCAACAAATAACACAATGGCACAAAATAGTCTTAGTTTAAAACCTTCTTTATAAGAAGTTGGTACATAATTAGCATCCTCCTCAATAATTCTACTATCACTTCTTATTCCGGTCTTATCTTCAAGACTACTTATATTTTGGTTATGTACATCTCTAAATTCCTTTAATAATAACTCTCTTTCTTCATTATACATAAAAACACCCATATACATATTAATTAATAAATTATATGTATATGAGTGCCTTTTTTATTCTTAATAGCTTTTGCTACTCCCCATCTTCTGGTGTGCTGATAATAATTTTCCCATCTACTACTTCGACTTTTACCTTATTACCAACACCTAATTCATCTAAGTACTCTCTATTTATCTGCACTCTTCCTGCTTTATCTAAAACAGCATACTCTTCATGTTTATTTTCATTTTCAAAATCTCCAATTTGATTAAGCTGTTCTTTATAGTTTTGTTTCATAATTCTCTCTGATGAAGTTTTACCATCTCTAATTAATACTACTCTTTCTACCTTTTGGGTTAGATTCATATCATGAGTTACTATTACTACGGTAAGCCCCTTTTCTTTATTAAGTTTTTTGAAAATTTCTAATATATAAGCTGCTGTTTTAGCATCAACTGCTCCTGTTGGCTCATCTGCCAATAATATCTTGGGATCATTTGCTAATGCTATTGCTATTGCTATACGTTGTTGCTCACCACCTGATAATTGACTTAACTTATTATCTTTTCTATGTTCCATTCCTACAAGCTCTAATAACTCTATAGCTTTTTGCTCACTTTCTTTTCTATTACTAAAAAGCATAGGTACTTGAACATTTTCTAATGCTGTAAGATAAGGAAATAGATTTCTAGCGTTATTTTGCCAAACAAATCCAACTGTATTTTGTTTGTAATTAACTAATTCTTGTTCTGACATTTGAAATAGATTCTGTCCATCTACAAATAAACTTCCTGCTGATGGTTTATCAAGTCCACCAATCATATTTAGGAAAGTCGATTTACCACTTCCACTATTTCCGATTATTGCTACCATCTCACCTTTATCAATATTTATATCAAGACCTTGTAATGCCATTACTTCTATATCTTTTGTCTTATATATTTTTACTAGGTTTTCACATTTAATCATAGATTCCAATTATTTCACCATCCTCCATCTCAAAGCAACGATCACCAATATCCATAAGTCCTGTATAATGTGTTGTCATTATAATTGCTATGTTTTCTTTTTCAATAAGTTCCTTAAATACTTTTACTACTTGTAAGGATGTATTAGTATCTAACTCTGCTGTTGGTTCGTCTGCAAATATAACCTTTGGCTTATGCGCTATTGCTCTTGCTATTGCTACTCTTTGTTGTTCACCACCTGACATTTCTCTTGGCATATGCCCCATTCGTTCATGTAAACCTACTTTTTCTAAACACTCTTCAACTCTCTTTTTCCGATCACCTTCATAGTTTACAAGTCTTAGAGCAAACTCTACATTTTCGTATGCTGTCATCATTGGTATTAATGCTACTGATTGAAATATATACCCTACGTTGTACCTTCTAATTTCTTCCCTTTTTGCTTCACTTTCTTTTGTTATATCCACGCCATCAAAATATATTTCC
>JAVBSN010000109.1:0-3841 GCA_031547045.1 Lachnospiraceae bacterium | reverse complement strand
ATTAAATTTCCATTAGATTTTGAAAAATCAATGAGAGATATATCTTTTCTTTTAGGAAATTTATTTGATAATGCAATAGAGGCATCTAAGGAATTAGAGGATAATAAATATTTATATTTTAAGATACTATATGATTGCCATAATTTATATATACGTATTGAAAATAATTATGCTCAAAATAGAATACTTGAAAATGGTAAATATGTAACTACTAAAACAGATAAGAAAAATCATGGAATAGGACTTAAAATTATAGAATTTATAGTAAATGAATATGACGGAAGTTTGGAAATTGAAGAAAATGATAACAGATTTATAACTACAGTTATGTTATATCAGATAGATAAATAGCAAATAATTACATTTAAATATATGAAATATTACAAATTACAACACAAAACCACTTATTTAGTATATTATCCATATATGAGTGGTAGGCATTAATTTAAATACAAAGAAAGTTACTCAATAAACTTCAAAATGCTGATACTTACAATAAAAATATTTAATGAAAGGAGACAAGCTATGAGAAGACTATTGAAGGGCTTAAACTATGGTTTATTAGCAATGATAATATCACATTTTGTTATAAGATTATCAAATATGTCATGTTTATACATCTTACATCAACCTGAAACACCAGTAGCTTTAGATAGATTCAAGCGTATATAATTTATGAAAGACACATTATTCGAAAATGTTATTACTAACATGATTGATAATGGTGCTATAACGAAGGAAGACGAGGAAATTTATGTATATGGTTTGAAGGTGGTAGTAGCACTAGCTATAAATATAGCAACAACATTAATCCTTGGAGGAATAATGGGGATGTTATTAAATAGTATAGTGCTATTATTGGTTATAGTACCTATTAGAAGTTATGCGGGGGGGATTCATGCTAGTAGCTATATTAAATGTTATATCTATTCTGTATTAATACTCATTATAACATTTGGCATAAATAAGTATTATCTATATAATCATGTAAATATAATTGTGGTTGGTATAGTTATTGCATGGTTGATTATTTATGCTGTGGGACCTATTACAAGTGAAAATAAACCTGTAACAAAGGAAGAGTATATTAAATACAAACAAATAAGTAGAATTATAGATACAGTGTATTGTGTAATAGGTATAGTGTTATGGACTTTAGAAAGTAAATATAGTGTTGATATATTTAGTGGTATGATGTTATGCTCCTTAAGCATGGTAGTAGGAAAGTTTAAAAAGATTTAAATGTTGTATTATATTCAATTATGAGGTAAAATGTTGTAAATTAAAAAAATGGAGTATGTATAAATGTTGGTAAGTATTTTATCTATTATAATTGAAATAGCAACAGATATAATTTTGCATATATTTAGTAAAAGCATATTAGGTATAAAAAAGAAGAATAATTTTGCAACGTTTGGTATGTGGTTAATGTTTTTTCTGTTAACAAATACTACAACCATTTTTGATATTGAAAATGGATTTATTAATATGATGATATTTATTAGTAGTTATTTTATTATACTTTCAATATTATATAATGGAGGTGTAATAGCAAAAATAATAATAGTTATATCTACATATACAATGGGAATGATTTCAGAAATTCTAGCAGTTGTATTTTTTAGGGTAATATTAGGCATCGATGTAAATATTATAACTGCAAATGTAAATTACTTAGCGATATGTAATATGATATCAAAGGTAATATGGTTTATATTTATTAGTATATTAGCTAATGTAATTACTAGAAAGAATAAATATGTTGTAAAAACATCAAGTTGGTTGGAGGCATTTATAATACCAATTTGTAGTATTGCTGTTATAGCATTTATTTTCCTAGATCCAGATAAGGGTATTGGAGTTGAAGAGGTAATTACAATTACTATGATATTGGCTATAAATATATCTACATTTTATTTGTATGAAAAAGTTAGAGATTATGTAAAAGAAAAGATGGAAACACAATATCTAGAACAACAAAGTAAATACTACGTGGAACAATATAGAGAAATAGAAGATTTATGGATTTACATGAAGTCTTTTAGGCATGATATTAAGAATAGATATATTTTAGAAAAATCCTATTTGGATGAAGGTCAATATGGTATGTTGATAAATGAGTATAATGGAGTTATTAATGATCTAAGTAAAGATAATAAGAATTCTAATACAGGTAATGATTTAATAGATTCTATAATTAATTATAAAACCAAAATATGTGATAAGTATGGAATTCAAATAGAGACTAATCTAGAGTCACTTAGAGAATTAAGCATTAAATCAACAGATATAAGTTTATTATTAGGAAATCTTATTGACAATGCTATTGAAGCAACAAAGCAAGTAGAAGATAATAAGAAAATTATATTAAATATAGATTGTATGAATAATAGTTTGTCTATATATGTTGAGAATCCGTTTAAGAAAAGCAAAACTATATATAACAAGGACGTTACAGGTTTTGATAATCATATAATAGATTTAAATATAATTAAATCTATTATAGAGAAGTATAATGGGCAGATTAGTATACAAGATGAAGAAGATAAATATATTGTTAGGGTATTTATAATGAGTTAAGTATACTATACATAACAAGTGAATGTTGGTAATTTACTATATGGTGAAAATGAGTATGTAATTAATTAAATAATTATATACTTATTTTTTTGGTTTTTTACTTGACATACAATAAGAAAGATAGTAATATAAATTAAAACTTATTAAGTTAGTAGGAATTATAGGAATATGATGCGCGAATAGAAAGGGAGAATGTATTATGGCAAAAATTTATGGAAGTTTAATTGAACTAATTGGGAACACACCACTAGTTGAAGTGAAGAATTACGAAAAGAAAAATGATTTGAAAGCTAAGGTTATAGCAAAGTTAGAATATCTTAATCCAGCAGGAAGTGTAAAAGATAGAATTGCTTATGCAATGATTAAAGATGCTGAAGATAAGGGAATATTAAAACAAGATTCAGTAATAATAGAACCTACAAGTGGCAACACAGGTATAGGAATTGCTTTAGTTGCAGCATCTAGAGGATATAGAGCAATACTTACAATGCCAGAGACAATGAGTGTTGAAAGAAGAAATTTGCTAAAAGTATATGGTGCAGAGCTTGTGCTAACAGAAGGTGCTAAAGGAATGAAGGGTGCAATTGCTAGAGCTGAAGAGTTATCAAAGGAAATACCTAATGCAATTATATTAGGTCAATTTGTTAATCCAGCTAATCCAGCAGTGCATAAAGAAACTACAGGACCTGAAATATGGAATGATACAGAAGGAAATATAGATATATTAGTAGCTGGTGTAGGTACAGGTGGTACAATTTCAGGTGTAGGCGGTTATTTGAAAGAAAAAAATCCTAATATAAAGGTAGTTGCAGTTGAGCCAGCTTCATCACCAGTATTATCAGAAGGTACTTCAGGACCACATAAGATTCAAGGCATTGGTGCAGGATTTGTACCAGATACTTTAGATACTAAGATATATGATGCAATTATTAAAGTTGAAAATGATGATGCTTTTGAAGTTGGCAGACAAATTGCAAAGGCAGAAGGATTATTTGTAGGTATATCTTCTGGAGCAGCATTATGGGCTGCAACAGAACTTGCTAAAAATCCAGAAAATGAAGGTAAAAATATAGTGGTAGTTCTTCCAGATTCAGGTGATAGATATTTATCAACACCACTAGTTACAGAATAAATTATTAAGTTTGTATCACAAAAAAACCTCTAGCTACGTAACATAGTAATAGATATGTAGTTGGAGGTTTTTTATGTGTGGTATAGCAGGTTTTTATAGCAATAAATATAATTATCTAAATCAGTCACA
>JAVBSN010000125.1:0-5124 GCA_031547045.1 Lachnospiraceae bacterium | reverse complement strand
TTCATCTCTTTTTCGAAGTCATTCTTAGTTTTAAGAGCGTCTTCTTTAGCTTCTAATAGAGCTTCACGTTTTTTTGTTTCAGCAGTTTTAAGTGCATCATCTATAATCTCTCTAGCCTTATCTTCAGCTTTACCAACCTTTGCTTCCGCTATATTTTTACGATAAGCTGTAGCTAATATTGCTGTTACAACTATGGCTATGACTAAAATAATACCAAAAACGATATATTCTACCACAGGAGCACCTCCTTATTTAGTTTTCATTGTACAAAGTACAACATATAAATATTAATATCTTTTACTAATTATGTCAAGCAATTTTTATGCATAATTAATATAAATGTAGGTACATTTATATATAATTTTGATAAATTTTATAATATTCATCTATACCTTTAACTATATCATTATACCTATATCCTCTTCTTAGAAAATAATTAATTATGTTTGATTTCAATTTTTCATTAGTATAATCAAATTTATCTATTCTACTTAACTTTCGAAATATTGATTTTTGTAAACTTTCATTATCATCTATAGAATACTCATTAAAAATATCGTCAATTATATGGCTTTTTATACCTTTTATATATAATTCATTCCTAATTAATTTCTGACTTTTGGTACTTGCATAAGAATTAATATAGGCTACTGCAAACCTTCTATCATCAATATACTTATATTTTTGTAAAAACTCTATAACTTTATCAATTATCTCTGTTGTATAATAATTCCTAGCTAATTTTTCTCGAATTAATTTCTCTGATTGTTCTCTACATTCTAAATATTTCACAGCTTTATTCTTAGCCCTTCGTAAAACTGTATCATTATTAATAACAAGGAAGAGATTGTCGTCAATCTCTTCCCCTATAACTAGCTTATACTGTCTAATATCTTGTGGATATAATATAAATGCAAATTCTTCATCTATATAAACTTTAATTCGAGAATTAGTAAATGATTCTAATCCTGTAATATACATTATTCTTCTATATCCTCACTATCTGGAGTAGCATCACCACCACCTACTAAACCTGCTTTTATTCTTACTTGTTCTTCTATTTCTAATAAAATAGCTGGATTCTCTTTCAAGAATACCTTAGCATTCTCTCTACCTTGACCAATCTTATCACCTTTGTAAGAATACCATGCACCTGCTTTATCAACGATGCCTAAGTTAGCACTTAAATCTAGAACATCACCTTCTGTAGATATTCCTTCACCATACATAATATCAAACTCTGCTTCTTTAAATGGTGGCGCAACCTTATTCTTAACTACCTTAACTCTTGTTCTTCCACCAATAAATTCTCCACCTTGCTTAAGTTTCTCAATCTGTCTTACATCTAATCTAACTGAAGAATAAAACTTAAGGGCTCTACCACCTGTAGTTGTCTCAGGACTACCAAACATAACTCCAACCTTCTCACGTAATTGGTTGATAAATACAACAATACAGTTCGACTTATTAATTACTGCTGTTAACTTACGTAAAGCTTGTGACATTAATCTTGCATGTAAACCTACATGAGAATCTCCCATCTCACCATCAATCTCTGCCTTAGGAACTAATGCCGCTACTGAATCCACTATAATAATATCAACCGCTCCTGATCTTACCATTGTTTCTGTAATCTCTAAAGCTTGCTCTCCATTATTTGGTTGAGAGATGTATAAATTATCAATATCAACACCTATATTCTTAGCATAAGCTGGATCTAGGGCATGTTCTGCATCAATGAAACCTGCTATTCCACCTGCCTTCTGAGCTTCAGCTATCATATGTAATGCTACTGTTGTCTTACCACTTGATTCTGGTCCATATACTTCTATTATTCTTCCCTTTGGTATACCACCTACACCTAATGCTAGATCCAAACTTAATGAACCTGTTGGTATAGTCTCTATATTCATATTGGTAGCCGAATCTCCTAATTTCATAACAGATCCTTTTCCGTATTGTCTCTCAATATTTGCTAAAGCAGCATTCAATGCTTTCATCTTTTCTTCGTTAGCCATAGTTATCTCCTTTTCACTTATAAAACATATGTTCGTTTTTATTATATTAATATACTTTCTAGTTCTTGTCAACTTAAATGTGGACATTTTGATAAAATAAGTTACGGTTCAGCCATAAGCTGTTTTTGCTGAACTATGATAAAATAATTAACCTCCTTATACTTGTCATCTATAACAAAGTAAGCTCCTTTGTTAACTTATAAATGCATATTAAACTATTAGTGTGACAAACTATGTCACATTATTAAAATTTTTTAAAATATTATGAAAAAGTTCTGCCAAATCAAAATACAACAACGAAAAAATAAGATTATAGCTAAACTTTAACAACTTTTTTAATGGGGTATATCGGATATAGTAGATATATTTTAGAAAATAAGTTAAACTTATTATAGATATAAATCTAAAAATTGTTTATATAAGATTTATATTTTACATTTTAACACATTTATTCTTTATTGTAAATATTAATTTTACCCAAGGAGTCAAATATGAAGGTAACTGCTATTATATCAGAATACAATCCATTTCATAATGGTCATTTATATCATCTTAATAAAGCTAAAGAATTAACAAATGCTGACTATACTATTTCAGTAATGAGCGGCAATTTTCTTCAACGAGGATGCCCTGCCTTGTTAGATAAATTTACAAGAGCCAAAATATCTTCTCTTTGTGGTGTTGATGTTGTATTTGAACTTCCTGCAATATATGCTACTGCTAGTGCTGAATATTTTGCTACTGGAGCCATACTTACTATTGCAAAATTAGGTATTGTTGATTCTGTATGTTTTGGTGCTGAATGTGAAGATGTTTCATTACTTACTCAAATTGCCTATATATTAATTGGTGAATCAGAAGAATTTCTTATTAGTTTAAAAAACGAATTAACAAAAGGTACATCCTTTCCAAAAGCTCGTGCTATAGCCGTTTCCAAAATCACTAATTCTGATATGGACATTTTAAATGTAATGGAACAACCTAATAATATATTAGCTATAGAATATATTAAAGCAATTATAAAATATAATTTATCCCTTAAACCAGTTGTTATAAAAAGACATGTGGCTATGTACCATGACGTAGACTTGAATAATTCTATTAGTTCTGCTACTGCAATTAGAGAAGAATTATTTAAAAGTAATACAATTGAAAATATATGTAATGATGTACCTAACAAAACTTATACTGAATTGCTTAATAAATATAACCTTACTTTCCCTATGGATAGTAATGATTTTACTCAATTTCTTCAACATGCACTACTAACTAATAATAATTTATCTATGTATACTGATATTTCTGGCGATTTATCTGATAGAATATTGAATTCATATAATATAGACCTTAACTTTACGGACCTAACTGAAGCTGTAAAGTCAAAGCAATATACATTAACTAGAATTCAGAGAAGCTTGCTACACATAGTATTAAATCATCAATCTCAATTACTAAATAATTTTATTAATGATGAATATGTATATTATGCACGACTTTTAAGTTTTAACAGTAATTCTAGCATTGTTATTAAACAAATTAAGGAACATTCTAATATACCTGTAATCAACAAAATAACTAATGTATATAAATCTTTAAGTGATAATGGTAAAGCAATGCTTGATTTTGATATTACATGTTCTAATATATACAATCAGGCTGTATACAATAAATTTGGTCAGATTATAAATAATGACTATACTCATAATATTGAAATAATTTAATATAATATAAAAATATATAAATTTGGATGTTAACTATGAAAGATTTCAAAAAATTCTTCAACATAATATTTCCTGTATTATGTCTTTTTATAATATTCAAATTTCCTCTTCAAGCAATTAATGGTGCTAAATCCGGATTATTATTATGGTATTCTACTATTATTCCTACTCTACTACCATTTATAATAATATCAAAAATAATAGTAAGTTCTGATTCTATAAAAATATTTTCATATCCATTTAAAATAATAAAAAAGGTCTTTCCTAACTTTAATGAAAACATTCCTTTTGCAATAATAATAGGTATTATGTGTGGTTATCCTATGGAAGCAAAGCTATTAAATGATATGAATCGAAATAACTTAATAGATAATAAAAATGCACAGATTTTACTGTGCTTATTTAATAATGCTAGTCCAATGTTTATATTCGGCTATGTCTATGGTGTATATTTGAAAAATGTATTATCAATCTACACTATAATAATATTAATATATATTCCTATTATTCTTTATGGAGTATTTCTTCTTATAATTTCAAAGTTATTTGATAGTACAACTATTAATGCTACATCTCTTGATAATATATCAGCAACAAAAAAATTGTCCCTTAATGAAGTATTTATGGATGCCGTAAATACTATTGTTATGATTGGTATATATATGATGCTTTTTTCTATTGCATCAAATATTTTAATTAAAATAACTGATTCCAATACTATTTATTCTGCTTGTTCTTCTATTTTAGAAATCACTTTAGGTATAGATACACTTTGGAATCTTGATATATTGTTAAATATAAAAATAGCCCTTATATTAGCCGTTACATCATTTGGCGGGTTATCAAGTATTGCCCAAACAAAATGTGTATTACCTAATACAGAGCTATCTATTAATAAATACATTATTAGCAAGTGTATATTAGCTTGCCTAACATATATTTTTACAATGCTATATTTACTCGTCTAAAAATCCATCACTATAGTACCCTTCATCAGTTGATTCTACATTAGAAACTAATTCTGATGTATCTTCATCTATATATGCTTCTTCATTATATACATCACCTGTATTAACTGCATTAAGTTGCTCTTCTGCAGCTGCTACTGATTCTGCATATCTAGCCATTCTTTCCTCTTCTTCTCTAGCAGCTTCTCCTGTAAACTCTTTGATTTGATTATCAATCTCATCTACATTTGTCTTAATTACGTCCTTATCATTTTGTAAAGCTTCAATTAATAACGAGAAATTAGCTCTCTCTGCTTCTAAAGTACTACTAATAAAATTATCAATATTGCTAAGCATATCCTTAGTATATAACATAGAACCTAATCTAACTTCATTTGCTTCATTAGTAGCTTCATCTAATATTCTTGCTGCTTCTAC
>JAVBSN010000035.1:0-5565 GCA_031547045.1 Lachnospiraceae bacterium | reverse complement strand
ATTATTTTGATTCACTTCATCTTCAATACTATCTCCCATTTGTCCCATCCCCATCATTACTATAATACAAATGTATATTTTTCGTTCACTATTGTACCATTATATACATGAAAATACTATTATTTTCAATAATTACACTCTCTTAATTTTAAAACTAGGGTATCTAAGGTCATAATTTCCCCATACAGTACATGGCTCTAATAGAAAATAATAAGTAGAGAATAAACTTTCCTCTGTATTTAATTTTTCTGTAAGTCTAAGCAAATCATTATCAAGGGGTAAATATACTACTTCTTCTATCTCTTTATATCTTAATAATATATCTAATAAATCATCAGAAAGTGTAGCCTTAATTCTGCTCTTTTCTTCATCCTCCAATATTCCATAATAGAAATCTACGTAAGAATATTGAATGCCATTTTTATCTCTTAACATCAATAATTGATTATAAATATCTTCACTTGTACCTTCAACATAAGATACATCATAATTATTAAATCCTTGTTCTATATTATCAAAATATATAGCTCCCTTTTCAATTAATGTTTGTTTAGAAATATTATTCATTTAAATTAATCGCCTTTCTAACTGGTATTGCAATAGATGATGCAAATATAGCTTTAACAATATCTAATGGTATAAACGGCAATACTGCAACAACTAATGCTGTATTCCAATCCATTCCAATAACAACTCGCATATAAATGCCTACCATAATATACATTACTGGAATACCAACAAGTACCGTTGCTATACAATTTCTAATAAATTTCGTACCCTTACCTTTTAAAACAGATATTAAAACTGCTGCTAATACAAATCCTAATATGTATCCACCTGTAGGTCCAAATAATTTAGCTGGTCCACCTACTCCACCTGAAAATACTGGTAATCCTACTAATCCTAGCAAAACATATATAACCATTGTTATAAGAACTTGTGTTGGTGATAATAATAATCCAATTAGATTCACTACTATTGTCTGTCCTGTTATTAGAATTGTTGTAAATGGTAATGGTATATTTATATATGATGATATACTAATAAGTGCAACAAATAAAGCTATTTTTGTCATGTCCTTCGTTTTAATTAATCTACCTTGCATTGCTTTTTCTTTAACCACTTTTTCTTTCATTGTATTATCCTCCATATATTTAGTCTATACGAAGTATTATATATTAAAAAAAGATAATGTCAACCTTGTTTATTCAAAGGTTAACATTATCTAATATTGTAAACATTCTATTAATAATTCTTAACTTCTTGCTTTAGAGATAAGGACATTGTGGTTACAGCCATTCCTAACACTATAGCTACCAAAGCAACACCTATCATAATTTTCATTACTCCACTAGTCAATATAAGATTAGTTATGTTTTGAAAATTAACCGCATCAAGTCTACCACCAAACATCATAAATATCATATATGCACCCCATATAATCCAAAATATAATCTTACCAAATTTTTGATATAGGGTAGCTATAAACATTGCAGTAATAGGTATTACCAATATAATTATTGCTACTATTCCTATATAACCAAAATCACTAAATATCTCTTCATAGATACTATTATATTCATACCCTACATATATTACTTTACCAAGTGCCTTTTCGACAAAGTACATAATAACAGTTATTAATGTCATTCCCAACATTATCAGACACTCTAATATATAATTAGCAATAATGTATGTCTTTCTTGTTCTTCCCATTGCTATACCAGTTTGAAATCCTTCAATATAATTCCCTATTATCATAAAGAAATTTGCAAATAATCCTATACCTAATGCCATAGGTGTACCTACAACAATATATCGTGTAGCTGTATCATCAAAATTAACAAGCATACCTATTAATGCTATTCCAACAATATACACAATTATCATAGTTACTGCTATAACTATAATATTAGATTTTTTTGTCTTCATCTGGCTAATCAATGCTCTTTTCATATTATCACCTACTCCCTATATCTTAACTTCATATTTTGATATTACAAAATAATTAACAATATAACCTATTACAAAAGCAACTGCCCCAACTATATATAAGGAAGTTGTCGATATGGATATATTAATACCTCCATTTGTTGCCATTAAATAAGCACTAATACCTCCTGCAACGCATCCAACAATTACTAAAAATAAAAACAAACCATTTTTACCAAA
Organism: Lachnospiraceae bacterium; assembly: GCA_031547045.1. Classification (GTDB taxonomy): domain Bacteria; phylum Bacillota; class Clostridia; order Lachnospirales; family Lachnospiraceae; genus JAVBSN01. The sequence goes on along the minus strand of JAVBSN010000035.1, from coordinate 3,393 downwards.
TTTTATAATTATAAAACTTAGTATATTACTTATTCCTAACATTAATATATATATTGGTATATAGTTATACACATAACTCGTATAGTTCCCACTATCTACTATCATAGATAATATAACTACTGTTAAATAAGTTCCTATTACTGTTATAAGATTATATAATTGAGCACCAAGAAAAGCTTGTTTTCTAGTAGAATTATTACATAACACTATAGGTATATAAGTATTTACATTAATACTTAAAACCACTATGAATATAAGTCCATAAGTGTACATAAAATCCATTCCCATTTTATAATTAGCACTAGCTCCCATAATAGTTGGCCCAAATACTAGTATTAAAAAAAGTATTGAAATTGATGCTAATTGAATAACAGCCATTCTAGACCAATACTTCATTGTTCTCATTAAAGAATTCATAGTCTCCTCCTATTCTTCCCCTTGAGCACTACATAGTGCAACAAATAGATTTTGTAAGCTAACTGGTTGAACAACTATATCCTTATTACTCTCAATATCCTCGTTAAACTCTAATAATACTGTAACACCTTTTTTTCTTCCCATTAATTCTTCGTGGTATACCTTCAAACCTTTAGTAGCCTTATCGACTTCTTCTATAGAACCTGTTATATATCTGGCTCTATCTAATAATTCTGTTGTATCTTCTTTTAATAATATTTCACCTTCATTTATAATAATAACTTGCTCAAATACATTTGCAGCTTCCTCAATAATATGTGTAGATACTATAAATGTTCTTCCTGTATTACTATATTCCTCTAATAATAGATTATAGAAATCATTTCTAGCAACAACATCTAGACCTGCAACTGGCTCATCCAAAATAGTAATATCTGCCTTACTTGCTAAGGCGATAATAATAGTTACCATGGACATCATACCTTTTGATAATTTGCATATCCTTTTCTTAGTATCAAGATTAAATTTCTTAACTAGACTTTCTGCCATTTCCTTATCCCAATTAGGATAATATATAGATCCATTTCTTAGATAATCTTTTATTTTTAAATTATTTGGTCCGAAACTAAGTAATGTGTTTAACTCTCTTGAAAAGCATAAATGATCAAGTGCTTTTTGATTTTCCCAAACCGGTTCATTATCATATGTAACCGTTCCACTGGTAGCTGGATTCTGTGCTGTCATAATTGATAATAATGTTGTCTTTCCTGCACCATTTCTTCCTACCAAGCCATATATTTTACCTTGTTCTATCTCTAAGTCTATTCCTTTTAATACTTGCTTTTTATTATATTCTTTTACAATACCCTCACAACGTAATACTCCTGTATTCATATTAGTTCTCTCCTTCACTTATTTCTTGTTCTATCATCTCGATTAACTCTTTTTTATCTATTCCCAAGTTACTTGCCTCATTTAACAAAGTTTTTATATAATTATCAAAAAATTCTTCTTTACGTCTTGCTTTAATCATTTTCTTTGCCCCCTCAATAACAAACATACCAATTCCTCTCTTCTTATATAATATACCGTTATCAACTAGTAGATTAATTCCCTTAGCTGCGGTGGCTGGATTAATTGTATATATCTTAGCCAACTCATTAGTACTAGGTACTCTCTCTTCTTCTAAAATTATGTCCCTCAGTATATCATCCTCAATCATCTCACTAATTTGCACATATATAGTTTTTTCTTGATTAAGAATTTGATTCATAGCTTCATCTCCTTTCTTTTATAACTTATGTATATTGCTTTCATTTTTAAAGTTAATAGGTTGGTTACTTATGTAACTAACCATACCACCAACTAAATATATTGTCAAGGATATTTATAATTTTTTTAAGTTATTAGCTATAAATATATTGCATATAATATAAAAAACTGTGCTAAGGACTAATTATGGATACTTCTAATACTCAAAACACTTCTAATAATGTGGATACAGGTAAGCTTCAAATATATGTTACTTCAAGGGGAACTCTAATACCTGTAACAAATGCAACTATTGAAATCTCATATACTGGCGATCCCGACAACATTATTGAAAGAATTAATACTGACAGTTCAGGTACTACTGCAGAAATTTCCCTCCCTGCTCCACCTCTAGAATACAGCCTAGAACCTGGGCTTAATCAACCATATTCTGAATATAATTTAAGAGTTGATGCTCCTGATTTTGATTCAGAACTAATCTCTGGAGTTCAGATTTTACCTACACAAACAGGTATACAAAATATAGACTTAAAATTCGGTCAAGATATTAATCCTTATGACCCATTGGTAATATCTCCCCATACCTTGTATTATCAATATCCTCCTAAAATTGCTGAAGCAGAAGTTAAGCCCATTGAAGAAACTGGGGAAATTGTACTTAGTAGAGTTGTCATTCCTGAATATATTATTGTTCACGATGGCGCACCTACAGATACTACTGCAACTAATCATTATGTACGTTATAAGGATTACATTAAAAATGTTGCATCAAGTGAAATATACTCAACTTGGCCAGCAAACACTATAAGAGCAAATGTATTAGCTATTATGAGCTTTACATTAAATAGAGTTTTTACAGAGTGGTATAGGAATAAGGGATACAATTTTACAATAACTAGCTCTACAGCTTATGATCATAAATGGATAAATGGAAAAACTATATATAGCAGTATCTCAACTGTTGTTGATGAAGTATTTTCAAACTTTTTATCTAGACCTAATGTATTACAACCTATATTAACTCAATATTGTGACGGTGAACGTGTTACTTGTCCTAATTGGATGAGCCAATGGGGTTCAAAAAACCTTGGTGATACTGGATATAGTACAATAGAAATTATAAGATATTATTATGGCAGTAATATGTATATAAATACTGCTGAAAGTATATCTGGAATTCCTTCATCTTGGCCTGGTTATAATTTAACTATTGGATCCTCTGGAGATAAAGTAAGACAAATTCAAAACCAGCTTAATAGAATTGCTCAAAACTACCCTCTACTACCAACAATTGCTGTTGACGGAATATATGGTCAAAATACTGCCAATGCAGTGCGTACATTCCAGAAAATATTTAATATGCCACAAACTGGCATTGTGGATTATCCTACTTGGTATAGAATATCTGACATATATACAGGTGTAAGTAGAATTGCTGAATTAATGTAAGAATGTTATCTAGATATTGTTAATAATGATTTTTCTCTTCAAGTGATATTTTAATTATAAAAAAGCTCCCTTCTAAGTAAACAAGTTTTTATTATTTCACTTGTCTACCTAAAAGGGAGCATATCAATATATAATCAATCCTTATTTTAATTATTTAATAATGAATACATACATGAATCATATATGACATTATGTTTGCATACACTATTTTTCATTATACCTTCAAGTGTAAATCCTGCTTTTTCAAGAGCTTTC
>JAVBSN010000048.1:0-42424 GCA_031547045.1 Lachnospiraceae bacterium | reverse complement strand
AAAAATCTGATGAGTACTTTCATAATGTCCGTATACTCCACCCCTGCTTAAACCAGTTGCTTCACAAATATCTTTCATTGTAACTTCTTTGAATCCTTTTTGTGCAAAAACAATATATGCTTTTTCTTTAATATATGCTTTAGTGTTATCACCTTTATTGCCCATAATTCTGCTCCCTACTTTCGACACATATGTCTATCTCAATTTTACGACACCCGTGTCGGTTTGTCAACCATATATATATATATATATATATATATATATTAATTCACTCTTTATTTATAAATAGAAGGCAACTACAAGTAAAACTTGCATTGCACTTTATGTTAATTGGCTTCTAAGAAAGTAAATACATCCTTCCTGAAAAAGCTTCAATATTCATTTTTAATGCACCATTATCATATTCATAATCTGTGTCTTTCGTACCTGTACCACCAAAATCCATATCATCACTATCTAATAATAATTCTAATCCCTTAACACCTTCAAGTTTTACTGTATAATTTTCTTGTAAAGTATCAGAAAAATTAAATACTACCAAGATTTTTTCTGTATCTGTTTTACGTACAAATGTGTATATGCATCTATTTTCTTGATGACAATCTAGCCATTGAAATCCTTCTTGTTGAAAGTCTTTCTCATATAAAGCTGGATGCTTTAGATAAATATCATTTAATGTTTTTATAAATCTATGAAAAGAATCATGGGTAGGGTATTTTAACATATCCCAATCCTGTTCTCTCTTCTCATCCCATTCTCTAAGTTGTCCAAACTCATTTCCCATAAAGTTTAATTTCTTTCCTGGATGAGTATACATATACATATATAATGCTCTTGCTTGTGGAAATTTCTCTTCATATTGACCATTCATTTTCTGCATTATAGTTGCTTTTCCATGTACTACTTCATCATGTGAAAATGGCATTAAAAATCTCTCACTATAAAAGTACATCATAGAAAATGTTAATTTGTGATAATCTTTTTTCCTATCATTAGGGCCTTCTTTAAAATATGCAAGAGTATCATTCATCCAACCCATATCCCATTTATAATCAAAACCTAGACCACCTTCTTTAACAGATTTCGTTACATTTGGAAATGCTGTAGAGTCTTCTGCTGACAATATAACTGACGGGTATCTGCATTTTAATTCATGGTTCATATTCTTTATAAAGTCAACTGCATTTACATTTACACCACGTTCAGGATTACCTTGCCAATATATCATATTGCTAATGGCATCCATTCTAAGTCCATCAAAATGGTATTCGCTAAGCCAATAGTTTGCTGCCGATTGTAGAAAACTTCTTACCTCACCTCTTGAATGATTAAAGTTCTTACTTCCCCACTCGTTATATCCTATATCCATATGTGGATATTCATATAATGCTGTTCCGTCAAATTCTGCAAGCCCATGACCATCAACTGCAAAATGTACTGGAATAAAATCTAATATAACACCTATGTTATTTTGGTGACACATATCTATTAATTTCATTAGTCCTTTTGCATCTCCGTATCTTGAAGTAGGACTATAAAAACCTAAACTTTGATACCCCCATGATTCATCTGCTGGATATTCATTTAATGGCATAACCTCAATGTAATTATAGTTATATTCTAATAAATATGGTATTAATTGCTCTCCTATTTCTTCATATGAAAGCCACTGATTTTCATTGTTAGTTTTCCAAGAACCTAGATGTAATTCATATATATTTAAAGGTGTACTTTTACAATCAGTCCTATTCTTCATCCACATTTCATCATGAAATTCATAATCTGATATATTTCTAATAATGGATGCATTCTTAGGCCTTAACTCTGTACCATAACCATATGGATCACTATGGTCTACTGCTCCATTTTCCTTTGTATGAATTCTATACTTGTACATCATTCCTTCTACAGCGTTAGGTACTTCTATTTCATAAAAGTTGCCATCATGTATTTTGTTCATAGGTATCTCGTTCCAATCACTGAAATCTCCAATAAGACTTACACTCTCAGCCGCTGGTGCATAAGTTCTAAAAACTGTTCCATTATCCTCAACATGAGCTCCTAGATATTTATAAATATCAAAACTTTTTCCCATATAATATGCGTACATATCCATATTAATTCACCTCTTGATTTTAATTGACTATAGTCGTATATTTATCTATAATCAATTATATGTAATTGTTCAAAGCCAAACAACGTTTTTGAGGTTTGCTCTGAATAGTTACATTATATTAATATATTAAATCATTAACAATAATCATAGTTTGAAATATGACTAATAATTGACACTTATCTAAAACTGTCGAATAAAAAGGAGATTTGCTTATGGATTTACGTATTCAACGTACTAGAAATAGCATTATAAATGCTTTTATTGAACTTCGTTCTAAGAAACCGATTGAAAAGATTACTGTTAAAGAATTGTCTGATCTTGCCATTATTAATAAAGCAACCTTCTACCTGCACTATAAAGATATATATGATTTATCTGATTCTATTGAAGATGAGATTATTGATGATTGTCTAAAATGTATGTATAATCCTGATGATATGTTTACTATTGATGGATTTCGTAATATGACTTATAACTTCTATTCTCAAGGAAAATTATTTGATACTATATTTTCTGGTTCACGTATGGATGTGCTTGTTAATAAGTTAGAAAAGAAATGCAAGGGAAAAATTTTTCAGGTTCACCCTGAATATAGAGATAATCTTAAAGCTAATGTACTATTATCTTCTTCTATCTTTGGATGCTTTCATGCTTTTTTTGAATATCGTGATAGAGACATTGAAGTAGTAATTAATTGCCTCGCTCAAATTTCTGAGGATTGCTTGAAAAATCTGAACGAGGACTTATAAGTTTTCTAATTATTTATGTTTTATTGCTACTAATTCAATATAACCTCTTGCTCCTATTGGCTCTAATTGAATACGAGGATTACTATTATCCCATGAATATTCAACCACAGAAGGATCATACCTTTTTATTGCATCCCTCACCTGGTCAATAGCTTCACAAAAGTCTTCTTCAGCAAATGGTTCACCTTGAAACATCATATACTGACACTGTGGTAACTCTATAACATCAAATCCTTCTGGTATTACTCCATCATAATCAATTGGAACTTCTACTCCTTGAACATATTCTGAGGTTTCTGGTTCAATATAAGATCCTGGCAACCACAAACACACAGGCTCACTACTAATTGACGGAATACTAGTAAGAAGTCCCCACACATCACAACTCACTTCCTCACAATATTCAAAATAATTTTTAGCTGTTTTACCTCTCTTAATAATTACTTTTCGTGCTGGTTTCTCAATCACTTGGATAAATACATTTTTTACATCATTCATAGCATTCTCCTTTCTAATTACGGAATACTTAACTCCATAAGGTTTAAAAAGGTATATAGGAATAGGATTTACAGAATATTCTCGAGGATTACAACCAAACTCACGATAAAAAGCTCTTTGATACCCATCAACACTATTAAAACCAACTTCAAATGCAATATCTATGATTTTTGCTTTTTCATCTCTTAACTTTAATGCTGACTTTGATAATCGTAATCTTCGTATATAATCTGCTGGCGTCATATTGATTAATTGAACAAACAAACGATATGAATACCAGGTCGAATACAAGGATACTCTAGCTAAATCAGCTAGGGTTATATCTCTAAATAAATGTGTATCAATATAGTCCTGCATTCTTTGAACAGCTTTTATTTGTTCTTCCATTCCTATCATCACCTTTCATAAAAAGGATATTATATATACAAGAAAATTTCTCGACTATTTTTGCTTTAATGCTATTACAACTAGTTCAGGTCTATGTGCTAATAAAATTGTATATATATCATTCTCATCTAATACATTTTCAATTTTATTAACCTGAATATTTTTCATGTTAATTCTTACTTATAATTTTATATTTGCATTAAAATTTTTCAGTTGCTCAATATCAGTAGGCAAATTATCGATTCCATTAAATTCTGGCACTACAATAACTTTTATTCTTTCCTTAATTTCTGGAGATACTTTTGTAATGCACATTTGCCATGCACCGCCAATGCTTCTGCAATCATCTTCAATAAGTATATTGGGTTTTAATACTTCAACAACATCTTTATATTTATCATTTTGCTCCCTAGTTATTAAGAATGCACCTACAAACCCATGTTTTTTTAGCAGATTAGCAATTTTATCAGCTTGCTTTTTCTTTCTAGAAGTACAATAGATAATATTTGCTCCTTGTTCTTGCCACAACTTAATCATCGCTACTGAATTACCAATAGGAATATAAGAATTGTGATTATATAATGTCATCCATGATTTGGGTTTTAAAATTGTTCCTTCAACAAAAATCATTACTGTCAAACCAATATGATATTTTGTATCCAACATAATTTTTCTCAAATTCTCACCTCTACAAATTTTAATATATACTTCTTCTAATAAGATAACTCCTGTTTCTTATTACCACCAATCTTATTATTTTAACCTATCAAGAATTTCATAATTCCTTCTCCATAACCTCATACACTAATACTACATCATTTTCCACTTCACATTTATTATGTTTAGTTGTGATATATCCTCGTTTTTCATATAAGCAACTTGCAGGAAGTGAAGTATCTAAGCATACCTTGTCGTATTTTTGTGCAATCTCATTTTCTAAAGATTGCATAATATAATTACCATAACCATTTCTCTGATACTTGGGCAAAACATAAACTCTAGTAATATGATTATCTTGATTACAGCCTACCCCAACAATAATTTGATTATCTATTAAAATCATAACACATTGATTAATAATATCTTTCTCTATATTTTCTCTACTATGAAGCTGACAAAAGAAATCAACAACTTCTTGGGGATAATATTTAGGATAAATTGTTTTTATTGTTTCTTGCACCAACTCATAAATTTGTTCTGTTTGGGATAATGTTGCTTTTATATATTCCATCAAAATATCTCCTTAATATCTAAATTTAATGATACCTTCGTTTATTATTAAATCTAACACCTATCTTTTCTTTGTCACCCATAATGTGCTCAAAGTCTATATCTTCTAACGACTTTATATGATTTATAGGAAATTCTTTAACTTTAAATATAAAACCTCCACGACAACAAAATCCTATAAAAAATACTTTTTTGCATCTTTTACATCTATAATAATGGTTAATTGTATATCTGTCTTCTTTTTTACAATGCTCTTGAATATCATCTAAATAGGAATCTCCTGCATATAATTCTAATATTCCCACATTTTCCATTTCGTCTAACCTTTTAATATACTCAAGATATTTTGCATATGTATTTTCGTTATTTATCAACTCCACGACAACATCACATTGACACTCTTTTATTTTATATGTATTTTTATTCATCTTCATCAAGAGAGTTACTCCAATAATAAATACCAATCCCCCCAGCATAATACAGCTAACATTCTCATAAACAAATAGTAAAACAATTCTTTTTCTTCCACTGTGTTAACCCCAAAATCAGCATATTAGACATCTGTTTTGCAAAGAAATTATATGCCTTTTCACCTGTGCAGTGGTAAGTATGTTACTCCTCCTGCAATAACCCAAAAACATATTGCCAATACCATAGGTAATGCAAAGCCTTTGTTATACAATATATTATATATTGTTAACATTGCACAAATAAATGCTATGATGCTAAGTATTATACTTAACACTTTTGAATACTTTTTAATATTTTTCATTAAATATTTCCTCCTCATCAATAACCTCTTTAAACAACTTAATTGGTGGTTGATTTTCTTCATGGTCTCCAATATGTTTTTCCATCCACACCATGTCATACCATCTGTTAAATTTATATCCACTTTTATGAAATTTTCCTACAAGCTGGTAGCCCAATTTTTCATGGAAGGAAACACTTCCTTTTGTAAGATATTCATCTTCTATCTCTGGGTAGGCAATACATGCATTCAGATTTAGAATTCCCTGCTTTGCTAATATCTCTTCTAATTTATCATATAAGATCCTTCCAACTCCCATATTTCTGCAATCTTGTTTCACATAAATAGTTGTTTCAACAGACCAATCATATGCAGCTCGAGTTTTGAAAGCACCAGCATATGCATAACCAATGATTTCTCCATTATGTTCTGCAACAAGATATGGATACTTTTGTAGAGTAGCACATATTCGCTCTGTATATTCTTCTAGGGTTGGAACTGTATATTCAAATGTAATAGCTGTATTATCTACATATGTTGAATATATGTCTAGCAATACTTTAGAATCTTGTTCAGTTGCCACTCGGATTTTAATTAGCTGTTCTCTACATATTAATATTTCCCATGTACCTTCATCGGTAAATGATTCTATTTCATAAGTCAATATGCCTTCATTGTAGATTTCTTCATACATCTGTCCTAAATATTCTGTCTTTCCCCTATAATGTTTCCATTCATGTTCAGGTAGCCTAATTTTTTTGTATATTGCATTAGGATATGTTTTCTGTATCTTTGATAAATCAAAAGATAATTCCTCATCTATTAATCCGATTACATATTCTATACTATCTGTAGACCAATTGTACCCTAACCCTTTTATATTCTCTCTACCATAAATATTAGAAAAAAAGTCCCAGTATTCACCTATAGATTCATACTGCATACTATTTACTGTAGAAAATCTGCAACTTATTCCATTAAATATCATCCTATATTCCTCTTTTATTTTCCCTCTAGCTCTGCCTTCACTAATTACTTATTATAATGCATATAACTTATATGGAGTTTTTCTAAGTTCTTGTTCATATAACACCATAAGACTATTAAGTTGTACCTACTTATCTACTATTGTACTTAAATAAATATGAAAAATCAATGTAGCCATAGAAAAAATAGGTAACTATGAAATTTAAGTAAACCTAAGTCTCATAATTACCTATATAAACAATATATTATTACTGTTATTAATTTATTTCTCTACTGTAGAGGTTACTGTCTCTCTTTTTGCCTCTCCATTTTCTTCTGATGTTGTTTGAACGTTAATCTCATCTGCTGCCATTGTTGTCTTTTTGCCTGATACTTCTTCCTCTTGATTTGTAGTATCTTCCTCTATTGTTTCTTGCTCTACTGATGCATTTTGTTCTTGTTGTACATTTATTTCTGTACTTGCTTCTGAATCTTTTAATAGTTCTGAACTTTGTTTTTCATCATCTAAATCTTTTGAACTCTCTACATTTTCTGCTAATGCTTTAGTTTTATCATCTACCTTGTTAGTTGTTGTAAATGCCCAAACGGCGGCAATTACTAATAGTACCCCCAAGCATTTTGCAAGGGTTTTAATTTTCTTTGATTTCATCATAATACATATCCTTTCTTCAGTAGCATATCTACTGAAACTATTAAACATAGGTATATATTTTTTTCTTTCCTCCATAATAATTAACATATTGGCATAAGATTTTACTTTATCTGCACCTATTTTATCTAATACACTTTCATCACAAGCATATTCTATATCACGGTTTGCAAGAAAATACATTAACCAAACACATGGATTAAACCAATATATACCCAATATCAGCATTAATATAATTTTAAATGCTGCATCAAATCTTCTTATATGAATAAGTTCATGTTCTAATATTAAACATAATGCATCACCATCTAACATTTCCCATGTCTTAGGTAATAATATAATAGGGTGAAAAATTCCATAGGTTAGAGGTGTTTTTATTTTATCTAGAGTACGAATCTCAACTCTCTTTATCACCTTATTATCACTAACAAATCCCTTTATATATTCTACGTCATTATTAGAAAGAGGAAGTGACATTGCAAATTGTCTATGGCATCTAATATAATGTACGCTAAACCAAAGCAAACAAAGTAATGCTCCTACAATCCATATAATATAAAATATTGAAGAATCTGTTTTAGATACATTTACTATGTTACTAGCTTTAGCTACTATTTCACTATTGCTACCCTTATTACGAAACAATTCTAATATATTATAAATACTAAAATTAGATGGTATTGTAAAAGGCAGTAATAGGCGTAGTATAGCTACATACCATAGTGTAATAAATACCTTTTTTGATAATCGTTTTATTAACAATAGTCGCAGAAGGGCTATCAACACAATAAATATTGAACCTGAGATAAATACTTCCTTCAAGGTTAAAAATTGCATAGAATCACTCCTTTTCCTCAACTAAAGTCCTTAATTTCTTAATTACATCATCAGGTAAATCTTGTTTATCAAGAAGGGATGCAAATAATAAATTTAATGAACCATCAAACATTTTATTAGCTAATTCATTAATTTCCTCTTCTTGTACATCCTTGCGTGTAATTAATGGATGACAAATAAAATTAGGATCAATACGCTCTATAGCACCCTTTTCAATACATTTCTTAATAACTGTATAAGTTGTGTTTTTATTCCACCCTACTTTCTCAGCAAGAACTTCTGAAATAGACTTAGCTGTGGATTCTCCATTACTCCATAAAACATCCATAACTTTTATTTCAGAATCAAAAAGTTTAATACTCATATAAATACCTCTTTCTTTTAGACTATTGCAATAGTATGGTTATATACTACTCCAATAGTCTATGTGTGTCAATAGTAAATTTTAACTTAATGCTATATAAATATCAATATCAGCATTTTCAAAATCGCTATTTAGATATTCTTCAAAATCTCCTGTAAAACTCCTATCCAAATCCATGCCCCATATTTCTTCCCATGATTTTGCAACTTCTTCCTCCATATGTCCATGAATAGAAAATTTTGCATATTTACCGGCAGGAATAACTTTTGTTACATATTCATTATTTTCTGACTTTGATACTTCATTTCCTACAGTTACAACATAACCCTTTTCTGTATAATCAGAATATAGTCCTATTGCATAGTCGTTGACTTTATTTTTTATATTTTGGTTAACGCCTCCTTGATATAAGTCTGTCCAAAGTTTTCCTATTTTCTCTCCCATCTGTGGGTCCTCATTGCCCGTTGTTGTACTTACACCAACAATAATTTTTTCTTCAAGATTTACAATTTCATAGTTCATATTAACTACCTCCATATATTTTATATGGCTATTATAAATCATATAATATGACACTAGTACGTCATATTATAAATAATTGTTCAAAATTTTTTGAAATTCTTCTTTAACTGAATCTCTTATATCTAAAGGTTCTAACACTTGACAGTTACCACCAAAGGAAGCTATGTAAGGAAATAACCATTCATTTTTAGGATAATTTGTTTGAATAATAAAATTGCCTTCAGCATCTATAGTATAATCATCAAATTCATCATAGACCCTAAAAGCCATATTAGGTGATACCTTTAACTTTATATTAATGTACTGTTCTTCAAAAATATTATCTATTTTAAATATAGGACTATTAACTATTCGCTCAAAATGCTTCTCTGTTATCAATATATCTCTTATTCTACTCAGTTTAAAAAACCTAAAATCCTGCCTTAATGTACAATAAGCATATAAATAACGTTGCATACCTTTAAAGCAAAGTTTTAATGGCTCAACCTCTCTTAAAGTTCTTTCACCCTTACCACTTACATAAGTGAATCTTATTGTTTTCTTAGATAAAATAGAAGATTTAACATCATTAAAAGTCTGGGATTCTTTTTCTGCATTGTACCAAGATGAAAAATCTACTTCTATCCAATCAGAACTGTTCTCTCCAAATAAGTTACTTAACTTTTTTAACGCTGAATCTGTTACACTAAAATTAATTGCACCAACTGCTTTCATCGCAGACAAAATATCATTTTTCTCTTCCTCTGTTAATACTGCTTTATTAAGCACAAAGTCATCTAAAATAGATATTCCTCCACCTTTGCCTTTACTCATATAAATAGGAATTCCTGCTGCCGATAAAGTCTCAACATCACGATAAATAGTTCTTGTGGACACTTCAAACTGATCTGCTAATTCTCTTGCTGTAACAGTTTTCTTATTCATAAGTATATATATTATTTCAAACATACGATTAATCTGCATATGATCACCTCAGATATAATTATACCATATAAATATGACAACTAATGTCTTATTTATTAGATAGCCTACTTTAATTTATATCCAACATATATCCTTTTCCTCGCATCATTGTTATATCACAGGTTCCTAATAACTTCTTTCGCAAACGTGACACTGTGGTTTGTACTGCATTTTTACTTTCACCTGAAAACTTACCCCACACCTTTTCATATAATTCTTCTGTGCTAATAACCTCACCTGAGTGTTGCATTAATAAAAGCAACAACGCAAATTCTTTAGGTGATAGCATTAAATCCTTATCTTCTATTTTTGCCTGCAAGGATACCCTATCTAATGTTAATGTTCCTTTACGTATAACTTGATATTTGCCTTTATCTATATCACGACGTCTCATTACCGCACCAATACGTGAAAGTAATTCCTCTGGATGAAACGGCTTTGTTATATAGTCATCGGCTCCTACAGATAGTCCATGTATTACATCCTCATGTTCTACTCGTGCTGTTAAAAATATAATATGGGAATCTGTTTGATTTCTAATCTCCGAACAAAAATCATAACCATTTCCGTCTGGCAACATTACATCTAATAATATAATATCAGGTTTGTGCCAACGAAGTTGAATACGAGCTTCTTCTAAACTTTTTGCTGTTAACACTTGATATTCTCTTAATTTAAGAGCTCGACTATTTACAACATTCAATTCTTCATTATCTTCGATAAGTAATATTAATCCTTTGTCTGACATAGTATTTTCTCTCACTCCACTGGTATTGTTATTGTAACAATGGTTCCCTCTCCATAGTTACTTTCTATATGAATCTCCCCATTATGAGCTTTGATAAGTTCTTGGCATATTGCAAGACCTAATCCACTTCCCTCAGTTGTAGTACTTACTCCACGTTGAAATACATGTGGCAATAATTCAGGATCTATCCCCTGTCCTGTATCAGCTATAATAACTATAACTTTTTCATCATCTGACTTTACAGAAATATTTACTTCTCCATGTTTAGTATGATTCTTTGCATTTTGTAATAAGTTAAATAATACTTGTGTTAGTTCATCTGGATTTCCTATAATAGTGGGCAATTCACTATCAATATCCAATATAACTCTTACTTCTTGCCGCTCTAATATGGGTTCATATAAATGTACCGTCTGACTAATTAATTCCCCTAGATTAAGAGTAATACGCTCCTTTGTATGTTCAGCATTTAATGTCATTATTTTCATACTTTGAATTAATCCTGCTACTCGCTTTGCTTCAAAAGCAATCTTATCTAAATCACTTGCCATTTGAGTATCTGCATTTTTATTTCTAAGTTCCATAGATACAAGTCCAGCATAACTTGCCAATACAGCTAATGGAGTTCTTGCTTCATGAGAAATAGTTATCATTAAATCTGTCTTTAATTTATTCATACGTTCAAGTGCTGCATTTTCCACAGCAAGTCGTTTCTTCTCTTCTACCTCTCTTAAGGTATCCCTAGAATATTGTAGCGCAATAACTCCCAATCCTATTGTGAATAAAAGTGTTCCCATCATAAAGAATAAGCTTAATACATTAGTAAACCTAACAGAATAATTTATATATTCAATTATTGATGCAAGAAGCAATATCAGTGATGGCAATGTAAATTTCTTAGCTGTTTGATTGTGGTAATGGAAATATTCCCATATAGCAGTTCCAAAAAATAAAAGTAATCCTAGTATTTCAAGTATTTGAAATATATATAAGACTTTTGAAAACGATACTATCCCTAAAAGTTGTAATCCTAATGCTACTATTACCAGTACCAACATAAATGCAGATGCTACTTGTAATATCTGTGGTCTATGTGGCGTTAATACTACTAGAGCAAAGCGTAGAAGGGGTATTATAATCATAAATAATCCTAGCATGGACATTAAATATAATAAAATTGGATAAGGCACAATAAATGCTGTTGCATTACATTCTCCAAATCCCCAGCACCCTGCTACTAACGCAAATATTCCTAGATAGAAAAATGCTCCTCCTGGCTTTTCTCCATGCCAGACACCTATTGTAATAATAAGCACTGCTAGTCCTACAAATAATAATATTATAGAAAATATTAACACTACTGCATTTTTATTAAATAGCCATGAAAGTAATGATCCATCACTTCCTGCCATTAATGTATGTACTGACATTGTGTCCCTTTGGGACGGAGAAATATATTCAAATCGCAAATTTGTAGCATCTTGGGGAAGTGATACAATTCCCAATAAAGTCGGAGGATCTAGCAACCAATCTGGATAACTATCTGGTTGTCCACATTCATATATTAGTATATCATCAGCATATAGTTTTAATCCTGAATAAACAGTTTTTACAAGTAAGCTTTCGTACTTACCAGCCTCTATTTTCATATACACAGAGATTTTAGTATTAGGTTCAAGATTTTTAAAATCATATGGCAATTCTGCTACACCACTTTCCCCATTTTCAATTTCATATGTAAATTCTGTCAATGAATCTGCTGGTGTAACTAGTAATAGTGCATCATGTTGTAAACCATTAGTTCTAACAATAAAGATTACAATAAATCCTAAGAGTAACACAGATAAAATTGTAGTTATAACGCCTGTTGTAGACTTTATTTTATTCATTTCTGACTATCCTATTCTTTGTGTTATTAGTTTTCTACAATTATAGCATATATTTTGTTAAAATAGCGCCAATCAACAAACTTTGACTGGCGCTAAGAAATTAACTATTTTTCTTTCTTTTTAAATAATGCTGATATTCTTTCAAAATTAATACTTGGTATTACAGTTATTATAATTGCAATTCCGATTATAACAAACCATGTTGTTTTATACTCAAATAAGGTTAAGCTCTTTTTCAGGGTAACTTCTATTTCATTTCCCTTTTCACCAGATTCATTTTCTGTCCATAAATGAAAATCATATTTTCCACCATGGAGATTTGTATATGAAATACTTTCTATTCCTCCTGATACATCTTCAATTGTAACTACCCCTGCATCTTGCCCCGATAATTGGTATTTTAATACCGCATCGTTCTCTAAACCATAGGATAAGCATGCTATACGAAATGTTATACGTACTGCATCATTAGGAATAATTATTTCGTCCATACAATCATAATAGGTTACTCCATCAATCTCTATGCTAGATAATCCTGCATAAGGTGTATGGCTTATTCTATTTTCAGTAAGTCCAAATGACTTTAATCCATTGCTACAACATATATATATACGTTCATTTTCATCTATCCAATTCCACGAATTTGCATTTATTGTTCCATTAGAATCTGATGAAGCATTAATTATCGTAGGTTCATATATATCTCCAGATAATAAATCACTTTCATTTACTCTAATAATAATATTTGATGTTAATAATATTATTTCATCATTATGGCATATAATATCAAAATAACTATATGGTGGCACCTTATCTATAACCGTTACATCTCCTTTTTCATCAATATGGCATAGTCCATTAGATGTTGAAGCCCAGACACCAGTACCTGTTGAATCTTTGGTTAATCTAAGGATTATTTCTCCATTTAATCCCTCGCTTAGTGTATATCTTGCACTACCGTCCTTACTAATTGCATAAATACCACTACCATCTGTTCCTAAATATAATGTTCCGTCTGGCATATATGCCATTGAAAGCACCATGATTTCTGGCATTTCAATCTGTGCTTTTGTGTCAAATGCTACATTAGCTGATACAATCTTATCATTTTTAATAAAATCTGCTCCTGTGCTTGTAGCTATGGCCATTACACCATTAGGTAATTCTAATACACAACGGGTTTTATCTGTTGATAATCCATCAGTTGATAACCAATTTTTGTACTCCCCAGTCTTTGGAGAATAACGAATAACTCCATAATCAGCATATGTACATATCCAAATATTTTCTTCACTATCAATGTATAAAGAACGAATACGAATATCTTCTAACATTTCTGTTACATCATTTTTTACTTGTTGACCTAGAACATCAATAATCTGTAATCCTGTATCTGTGGCAATATACTTTGCTCCTTCTAACATAATTATTCCATTTACAGTATCTACTTCAATGTTACTAATATAATTTTCATTACGAAATGGACTAACTGTGAGTTTTGTAACGCCACCTTTTGAAGATGTAATCCAATATCCACTTTCATAATCCTGAACGACATCTGTATAATATCCACTAGAATCTACATCATCTAAATAATTGCAATTGCGCATATTATCAAAAAATGCTACCCCATTTTCTGCGGCAATCCAGATATATCCTTGTTTATCTTCATATACTTTCATAACATCTGTAAGTATTGTTGCCATCTTTTTCTTTACAACAAAATCATTGTCCTCTAATCTAGCATATATAATATCATTTTTTCTAGCTGCTATTACAATGTTATCTAACCTGTCGCAAGTAATGGCATCAAACAAAATATCTGATTTATATTGAATAGTTTTACCTTCTGCCGTGTATGCCCATACAGACCCTGTATTTAATACCATATAAATATTACCACTACTATCACAAGCCATTGATTCAACTAATGTAGATTCATCAATATCTAACTCTATATTTTTAACTTCATCTGTATCTTTATCAATATAAAATATTCCATCTGTAGTTCCACAATAGATACGACCATCTTTGCCTTCTATTATTGTTCTAATAGAATTAGATAGTATCCCATTGTCCTTATCATATACTGTAAATATACCATTTTCTCTCTTTACTAAACCCCTATCATTAGTTCCTATCCAAAGTATTCCATCACTATCTTCATATAAGTAACGAATATTAGAACTTCCAAATCCATCTTCAGATATTGCATTCCAAATAGTAAAATTCATTCCATCATAACGAATAAGTCCATTATACGTTCCAAACCACATATATCCGTCTGAAGTTTGCAATACTGTATTTGCTTCATTAGTGGGAAAAGTCTTATTATCTACTGAATATTTTGAAATCATATATTTTGACAAAAAAGTCTTTCCGTCAGTTAGATCTGTACTAGCATTAACTGATAGACATAAAATAATACAACAAATTACCCCCATAATTCCCGTTATTACTTTAGTATATTGTTTCATATTTTTTCCTCCATACAATCTCTATAGCATTTTATCAATTTCTTGAATTGCTTTATCGTAATCAAAAGCTAAGATATGCTCTTTGATTGTACTTATTTCTGCTACATTTAACATCTGTTCTAAACATGTATCAATTTCGCTCATATTAATTTGCTCAAGTGCTATTTTAAGCTTACCAAGTAATTCCTTCATACCCTCATTCATTATAGGATTTTCCTCAGTAATATATGGCTCAATATTAATTAATGTATCTGACAGTTTTGTTATAAATGTTTGACTATTTTTCTGTATATATGCTATATCATTGTTTTTACCAGCTATTTCTAAGTTTGCCGCTAGTTCTGATAATACCTTTGCTCCAATACTTAGTGATGCACTTTTCAGTGCATGAACATATGTAGTAAACAGCCCTATATCACCTTCTTCTAGGCACTTATTTATCTCTATAATTTTTCTCTTTCCATCTCTTCCATAAATTCTTAGAATGTCTAAGTATCCTTCTATAGTTCCACCTGTATAGTTAATACCTTGTTCTACATTAATACCTTCTATTGTTAATGTTGTTTCTTTTTCTTTTGATAGATTATTTCTAGTACCTCTTTGTTGCTTTTCTCTAGGTATCCATTTTTCTAAAATTGAATTTAATTTAGACATTTCAATTGGCTTTGCTAAGAAATCATTCATTCCTGCACTTTCAAATATTTCTCTTACACCCGAAATTGCATTTGCTGTTAATGCTACAATTGGAATATTATTATATCCTAGTCCACGTATTTCAGCCGTTGCCTCTATACCATCCATTCCTGGCATCATATGATCCATAAAAACAATATCATATTGCTTTACTTTTACCATTTCTATAGCTTCTTCCCCTGAAAGAGCTGTATCTATATGCATTCCATAAGGTAACATTAATCCCTTTGCAACCTTCAAGTTAGTTTGAATATCATCAATAATCAAAACGGTTGCCTCAGGTGCTTTAAATCGGATAGTAAATTCTTTTCCTACAGCTTGTATATCTTCTTCTCTATTTAAAACATTTGCAATAGAAATGCAATTCATTGGTTGTGACATTGTTTTTACATTTTTTACTTGTATTTCTTCACCAAACTCGGCACTTAATACAAGTTTTTCTTTTATGTTTTCAATGTTTTTATTTAAGATTTCTTCATCATATAATATGGTTGGCATAAAAATAAAATCATAATTTTCATCTTCTAATTTTTTATAAAACTGACCTTGTTCTTCTGCTACTGAGTAGTTAACACCTAGATTTTCAAATGTATACATATTAGAATATAAATATGGTCTTCTATTTTCATATAGTAAAACATTTGCGTCCTTTACTCTAGCAATAGGTCTTATATCTACTATTTCCTGTGGCACTGTAAATGTAAATGTTGTTCCTTCCCCATATACACTTTCCACAGTAATGTCTCCATACATAATATTTGCTAAACGTTTTGATATTGCAAGTCCTAGTCCTGTTCCTTCAACATTTCTATTTTTCTTTTTATCAACCTGTGAAAATTCTCCGAATAGTTTTTCTACATCTTCTTCCCTAATTCCTATACCTGTATCAACTATTTCATAGACCATATTAAGAACTTTTCCATTTACTTCTCCTGTTACATTAAGTGTTACTGTTCCTTCTTTTGTAAACTTAGTTGCATTACCTAATAAGTTCAGCAGAATTTGCCTAATTCTTACTTCATCACCACATAATTTTGCAGCTAATTTACTATCAATGTTTACAATGAAATATACTGATTTCTCCATTACTTTTGTACGTATAATATTAACTACATCATTTAATAAGGAAGGAAGGTAATACTCTTCCGTGAATACTTCCATCTTTCCCGATTCAATCTTAGAAAAATCTAGAATATCATTTATAATAGAAAGAAGATTGTTTCCAGCATGTTTGATACCAATAATATTTTCGTATACTGAAGGTGATAATTCTTCTCTTAATCCTAATTCAGCCATACCTATAATTGCATTCATAGGTGTTCTAATTTCATGAGACATATTTGCTAGGAACTCTGATTTTGAACGTGATGCGCTTTGGGCTTCATCTGCTAGTTCCATAATCGTATTCATATTCTTTTCTTGCTCAATTACTAATTTATTTAATTCTTGGCTTTGCTCCCAGTTTTCCTTTCTCATTGCATCTTGTGCTCTAGTTAAGATCAAACTTACTAATATTGCTGTAGCAAGGTCCATACAAGAATACATTACAAGTGAGTTAGAAAAATCAAGACCAGTTATTAATCCTGTAATAAAAAATACTGCAAAAGATATAATGGTAATTACTGATTTTATTTTATATGTAAGGGGTGCAAATACTGGCACTAAAATAACAAATGCATAACCACCTATATAAGCTGTTGCAGAAGTTCCTGCACTTGCTGTTACTATTGCTGTTGATATAAGCAGATATACTGCCAATATGGATAATAGAAACAAAGGATATTTTGAAAAGGTTTTATTTTTCTTCAATCTAAGTAATAAAATACTTACACCACTTAAACCTAAACGTATTGCCACTACAAGATTAGGATGGGGATGAATCCTTAAATCTGTTGCTATATATGGCAGCCATACAATAAGTGTAAAATACACTACAAAGAATATTTTATCACAATTATAGTTTAATTCATCAATATAAGTATTCCGTTTTCCTTCCTTACCTGTACCTTGAAGGTATTCTACAAAATTTTTCATCATTTTATTTTTCATACTATAATACCTCCTCGATGCAACTAATAGCTTCTTCATAATCAAACATTAGTATACTTTCATTTATACTAAGCACTAAATCGTTTTGAGGTAATTCCCTCAATATTTCATCAATTTTACTCATTTCCATATTTTCAAGAGCTTCTTTTAAATCTTGCAATTTACTTGATATATCATCATCATTTTTATTATTATCTATATGAACATAAGGATTAATTCCTTCCACTAACTTATGTAATTGCTCCAAGAACACCTCTATATTCTCTTCAATATAAGATATATCTTCTTTCTTTGCTGCCTGTTCAAGTCGTTTTGAAAAATCTGAAAACTCTATTGCTCCAATACTTGCCGATGCACTTTTTAATGCATGTACATAAATGGCTAATAATGATATATTTCTATTTTCATAACACTTACTAATCTCTTCTATTTTCTTTCTTCCATCCCTAACAAATACGCAAAGAGTTTGTACATATCCTTCTACTGTTCCTCCAGTCATACGAACTCCCATTTCTGTATCTATTCCATCCACCTTAAACTCTACTTCCTCACTTTGTCTACAACGATATGTACCCTTTTCTTGTTTATCCTTTGGTATCCATTTACCTAAAATACTGTTTAATTTTTTTATGTCAATGGGTTTTGCTAGAAAATCATTCATTCCATTTTCAATAAATATACGACTCATACCAGAAATAGCATTTGCAGTTAATGCAATAATAGGTAAATCTATATACCCCATTTCTCTAATATTAATACTAGCTTCTATTCCATCCATTTCAGGCATCATATGATCCATGAATATTACGTCATATTCATTTCTTTGAATTAGTTCAATTCCTTCCATAGCCGAAGATGCTATATCTACTTTCATTTCATAAGGTGCCAAAAGTCCTTTTACCACTCGTAGATTTGTATCAATGTCATCCACTGCCAATATCCGTGCTTTGGGTGCAATAAATTGTATTGCATATTCCTCTGCTACTTTATTATCACTAAATGCTAATTCGTTAATAGGTTCTATATTAATTATGTTTTGTGGTATGGTAACTGTAAATGTTGTTCCTTTTCCATATTCACTTTCTACATCTATATCACCATTCATCTTTAATGCTAATTGTTTTGATATTGCTAATCCTAGTCCTGTCCCCTCTATGTTTTTATTTTTAACTTGATCAACTTGACTAAATTTACTAAAGAGCTTACTTAAATCTTCTTCTTTTATTCCGATTCCAGTATCCATAACCTTAAATCTAAGTATAGCCTTATCTTCTATTATTTCAGCCTGTAAGGATAGTTCAACTTTTCCTGCTCTTGTAAATTTGGTTGCATTACTTAATAGGTTCAATAAAATTTGTCTAATTCTTACTTCATCGCCACATAATACACTTGGAATGTTCATATTAATATTTACATCAAATTCAATATGTTTTTTTGCTATATCAACTTTTACAATATTGGTAATATCATTTATAAGACTTGCTATATAATAATCTTTTTCAACTAATTCTAACTTTCCTGATTCTATTTTGGAAAAATCAAGAATATCGTTAATAATCGATAATAAGTTATTACTTGCATAGCGAATACCTAAAGCATTTTCATTTATTGCTGGAGATAATTTTTCTCTTAAAATCAATTCTGTCATTCCGATAATAGCATTCATTGGTGTTCTTATTTCATGTGACATATTAGCAAGAAAATCTGATTTAGCCTTTGATGCTGCTTCTGCTCTTTCTTTTGCTACAATTAATTCTGTTGTGTCATACATTGCAAACATAATACCAAGATTTCTTCCATTATTATTAGTAAAAGGAATCATGCTGGTATCATAATAATGAAGTTTATTATCTGCATTATGTACTTGTATGGCTGTACTTTCTGGTTGTTTAGTTTCTAGCACTCGCATAAGTCGCTTATGTATCTCTTCTATTTCTTGTTCATCCATAATAGGTTGCATAATATCTCTAATATCTCTTTGATTTAAAGCCTGAGGTTGCAATCCTAATTGTTCAAGAGAATTATTAGAACCAAGTATGTATTTCAGATTTGCATCCATTACAATTACAATGCCAAACCAATGATCTAACACTAATTGAAGATAAATATCTTTTTGTTGTTCTCTTTCTTGAGATAATGAATACAAATGGTTTCGAAACGTAGTTGTTTGTTCATAAATTGAAATCTGATATTCCATCTCTTTCATTTTACGCCTCATCTGATTTTTTTCTCGTTTTTCCCTTTGCAGCTCCATTTGTAATTGTTCTATTTCTACATTGGTCAAATTATTTTCCATACAATACCTCTAGCATACATTATTTTTACATTACATCTTTCTTACAGCACACAAACAATAATTGTATGATTATGCTCTTGATTATCTGCTCCTTCACTACCTACTGAAATCGGACAAATTTCTCCACTAGAACACGCTGCTAAAAATGTGTAATCATCTTTTAATTTATCTGATAGAAACTGAAATTCTTTAAGGGGATTCCCTAATAATGCATATCTCCTTGCCATACATGAATATATTAATATGGTTCCCTCTTGATTTTCTTCTTTTATTTTCTTAACTATTTCATCCGCTGTGGTCATTACTGTATCTGGTGTTGCGTGCGCAATGGATATTGTATGTCCTGCTTGTATATTGGATAGACATATTCCTTTATCTCCTTGCATTGTAAAAATTGCTCGTGCTACTTTTCTTATATCCCCATCTGGCGAAATATAATCTAACATCATTGTGCTAGTTAAAATTGCTGCGTTATGATCTCCTCCTATCTGGAATCCATAACTTTCAAAAAAATCACCTGCACTCATATCATTTATTTCGTATAAAATATTTTTCTCTGCTTTTGTTATTTGTCCTATTTCAGGCAATACAATATCAGCCTCTCCAATAGATGCCATATAGAATCTAGGGTTTACATTTCCTGAAATCAGTAGCATAACAAAACGATTATTGAATAATTGGTTATTACAAATTGTTCTAGAATTATAATAAGCTGTACTCTCCTCATTAGCAATAGTTCCGAAGATTGGTACCTTCTTGTCCAAATCTGTTAGCACTGATATATAGTCATATGAACAATGAGCTACATATGGTGGTGGAATAAGTATAGTTAACTTATTTTCTCCATCTAGATTTTTCTTCAATCTACTATAACATTCCTCTGTTACTTCTCTAACATCATCTACTTCTGGAATCACATCACTATATCCGTAAGAAAATGTACAATCATCACTTGTCAATACTAATATTGACATTAAATACATTTCTACACACTCTCCTGCAGACTGAGAAACGGTTGTACAACCGATCACCGGAAATGGTAAAACCTTTATAATCTCATCAAATACACCTGTTTCAATATACTCAGAATGTACTGCTACAATACCTACCGTATTTTTTCTACATTCCTGAAGTTGTGCCTTTGCTTCTTCAACAGCAATGTCTATATCATCCATTTCTTTTACAATAATATTATATGACTTTATCATATACTACCTCCCCATTACCTCATAATTTTTGCAATTGCATCAAATTCTGATTGTACCTCAATAAATAAGTCTGTTAATACTGGATCAAACTGTGTACCCTTTCCATCTAATATAATGTTTATTGCCTCTGCATGTGTAAATGGTTTCTTATATGGACGTTCAGAAATTAAGGCATCATATACATCTGCTATTGCCATAAGACGTCCTTGAATAGGGATTTCTTTGCCCTTCAATCCATTTGGATACCCTTTCCCATCCCAACGTTCATGATGTGTATAAGCAAGAATAGATGCTTGTTCCAAAAACTCACTTTCATCTGTTTGCATCGATATTCTTTCAATAATCTCTTGCCCATGAGCAGAATGTGTTTTCATAATTTCAAATTCTTCATCTGTTAATCGCCCTGGTTTTTGTAAAATTGCATCTGGTATACTAATTTTACCTACATCATGTAATTGAGCTGATTGAATTAATAACTTTGTATCAAGCCCACTAATTTCCTCTGGATAAACTCTAGATTTCATTAATTTATTTAATAAACTTTCTAAATAATGCTGTGTACGCTCTATATGTCCGCCTGTTGCACCATCACGACATTCTACAAGTTCAGCTACAACATTTAATATTGCATCTTGAAGTTCAACAACTTTTTTTGTTTTCTCATCTACCATCTTTTGCAAATTATTAGTGAAGTCTTGCAATCTAAGATGTGACTCTATTCTCTTTAATAATAATGGTGCTGAAAAAGGTTTAACTACATAATCTACTGCTCCCATATTAAGACCTTCTAACTCACTTCCTTCATCGGATTTTGCTGTTAAAAAGATAACTGGTATATATGGTATTTGGGAATTTGCTTTTATTTTTCTTAATGTTTCATAACCATCCATTTCTGGCATCTCAATATCTAATAATATAATATCTGGAATTACTTTAGAAAGTAATAACAATGCCTTTTCACCAGAAGGTACAGTATACACTTCATAAGTGGTTCCTAGCGCACTTTTTCCTATAGATAGGTTAGTTAAATTATCATCTACTAATAAAATTTTCTTCTTTTCCATTTCCTTACCCCGCTGTAAAAAAACAATTATTTTTGGTTTTTGTCTGCAATATTATAACATAATTCGAGGCTTAATTGCTGAACCTTGCAAAATTGCAAGGTTCTCCACTTTTACAATACTTTTTCATAAAAATAAGGAATTGTTTTCCAACGACTCCTTACTAATATTTTGCTCATGTATTCTCCCCTTAAAAATTGAATATATATTAGTATATCATTGCTGTATTCATAAATCTATTAATTTTGGTTATCATATTTTTAACACTAGGTATTGACAGAGGGAAAAAATAGTCGTATCATTAGTTCTAAATAGAACTGTATTAAATAGAACTTATCTCAAAAGGAAGGTATATATATGAAGCCAACATCAAATATACTATTTATAACTCGTGGTATTACTAAATTATATGAACAATATTTAGAGGACTTTAGAAGGACTAATAAGCTTTCTCAAGTTGAGCTTACAATTATTAGTTTTCTATATAACAATCCAGAAATGGATACTGCTAGTGACATAGTTGAAATGCGCATGTTGCAAAAAGGAAATGTGTCTCAAGGTGTAGAATCATTAATTAATAGAGGTCTGCTGCGTCGCAACCCTGACTCTAATGATCGTAGACGAAATCATCTATCATTAACAGATGATGCTATACCACTTGTTGAAGAGATCGAGTTACAAAACAAAAGACTATTTAATCATATTTTTTCTGGATTTTCTAAGGAAGAACACGAATTATATACAAATCTTAATGAACGCATATATTTTAACGTTATTAATAGTTTAGGGAAGGATGATTAATCATGGAAGAAGATAAGAGTTTCTTAGGTACTGAATCAATCGGAAAATTACTTTTTAAATTAGCACTACCAACTGTAGCTGCTCAAATTATAAATATGCTATATAACATCGTTGACCGTATATACATAGGTCATATTCCAGTGAATGGCTCATTGGCATTAACAGGTGTGGGTGTGTGCATGCCTTTAATTATGATAGTTTCTGCCTTTGCCGCTTTAGTCGGTAATGGTGGAGCTCCAAGAGCTACTATTTTTATGGGAAAGAAAGATAATGAATCAGCAGAGAAAACATTAGGAAATTGTTTTACTCTACAAATTATTATTTCAATTATATTAACTGCTATTCTCCTAATATGGAATCGTGACTTCCTTATGGCATTCGGAGCCAGTGAAAATACTATTGAGTATGGTGTTAAATATATGAATATATATGCTATTGGAACGATATTTGTTCAATTAACATTAGGTATGAATGCATTTATTACTGCACAAGGATTTGCAAAGACAGGAATGTTATCTGTATTAATTGGGGCAATTACAAATATTGTATTAGATCCTATTTTAATATTTGGTTTTAACATGGGCGTAGAAGGTGCTGCTCTAGCCACAATAATATCTCAAGCTATATCTTGTGTATGGGTATTAGCCTTTTTATTTGGAAAGAAAACTCACCTTAAAATTAAAAAAGCACATCTTATGTTGAATCCTAGTATTGTTTTTCCTGTATTAGCACTTGGTTCATCAGTATTTATTATGCAAGCTAGTGAAAGTATAATATCTATTTGCTTTAACTCTTCCCTATTAAAATATGGTGGAGATGTTGCTGTAGGTGCAATGACTATATTAACTAGTGTTATGCAATTTGCAATGTTACCATTACAAGGTCTAGGTCAAGGCGCTCAACCAATAATTAGTTATAACTATGGTGCTGATAATGCGGATAGAGTAAAATCAGCTTTTAAGTTACTTTTAAAATCAAGCTTATTCTATTCAGTACTACTTTGGTTATGTATTATGTTATTCCCACAAATGTTTGCCGCAATGTTTACTACTAATGCTACACTACTAGCATTTACAAAGACAGCCCTAAGAATATATATGGCTTCCTTATTATTATTTGGTATTCAAGTAGCTTGCCAGATGACATTTACTTCTCTTGGAAATGCAAAGGCATCTATCTTAGTTGCTGTTATGAGAAAATTCATATTGTTAATTCCACTTATATATATTATGCCTGCAATTATGAAGAGCAATCAAACAATGGCTGTGTATATAGCAGAACCAATTGCCGATGTTCTAGCAGTTAGTTTTACAATAATCTTATTCACATTCCAGTTCAAGAAGTCTTTGGCTAAGATTGATAAAACTGCTTAATCACTGATTAAAATAAAAACTACAATATGATTATCTCATATCAACGTATATGAGATAACCAATATTCAATAAAATACAATTACTTATTATTTACCCTTTTATACAGTTTCCAATATTGCATTCCGAACCATGCAAACAGTGCAATATAAAATACAAATAAAGCCATATAGGCATATAGTAACCCTTTAATCATATGTGTATTTGAAATTTGAAGAAATAGTTGTGGCAAAATGCAAGCAAAAAATATAACTAATAATGGAATCATTTTGCCATTAAATACTCTTTTCGTCATCTCCAGCTTTGATTCTGCATCACTAAAAATCTCTTCTTCATCTTTCATTAAACTAACTGGTTTTCTAAAATAACTATAGCCTACATAATCAACTATATGTTCCCATCCACAGTCTTCAAACATCTTAACATATTCACTTTTATGTGATATGCCTTCTTGGTTATAATCAAGCTGATATACTACATCCTCTGGCTCACACTTCTCAAAATGATAAAATCCTGGAAATATAACTTTTATAAATCTCCAACCTGCCTGATGTTGCCTTCTAAGGTATTCTTGTTCCTTCTCATATTCTGGAACTGTAAAGAATTTAATTGTTATCTTAGTATTCTTCATAATTATTGTCCCTCCCTAGAATTCTTATACAAACGTTCTATTCTATTTATCTCTAATTTTAATACTTCTTTTCCAAGTTCTGTAGTACGATAGATTTTTCTCTTCTCTTCTTCTCTAACAAACTGTATCAGTCCATCCTTTTCCATCTTAGATAGACTTCCATACATTGTTCCTGGACTTAATCTAATCTCCCCGTTTGTCATATTCTCTACTTTCTGAACAATACTATATCCATGCATCTCTTCTTGCAGGCATAATAATATATAGAATCCCGTTTCTGTCATGGGGACGTATACTTTTCTAATATGTGCATCCATTTTGCATCCCTCCTGTATTACAGTGCAATATATCGCACTACGTTATATATTTATATATAGCACTGCGATATATATTTGTCAAGAGAAATTGTAAAACTTAATGATGAAATAATCTCATTTCTGTAAAGCACATTACCATATCATACTTATCACAAGTGTCTATAACATTATCATCTCTAATAGAGCCCCCAGCTTGTGCCACATATTTTGCACCACTCCTAGATGCACGAAGAATATTATCTCCGAATGGGAAAAATGCATCTGATGCTAGTGAAACATCTGTTAACTGTTTTAACCATTCCTCTCTTTCTTCTCTAGCAAATATATCTGGTTTTGATATAAAATAGTTTTCCCAGTTATCATCTTCAAGAATATCCATATAATCATCACTAATATATATATCTATACAATTATCCCTATCAGCTCTTTTAATATTTTCTTTAAAAGGAAGCTGTAGAACTTTAGGGTTCTGACGCAAAAACCAATTATCTGCTTTTTGTCCTGCCAATCTTGTACAGTGAATTCTAGATTGCTGTCCTGCTCCAATTCCTATTGCTTGTCCATTCTTTGCATAACAAACGGAATTTGATTGTGTATATTTCAATGTAATTGTTGCTATTTTAAGATCCATTATCGCTTGCTCTGATAACACTTTATTTTTAGTAACAATATTTTCAAACATACTATCATTAATTCTAACTTCATTTCTTCCTTGCTCAAAAGTAATACCGAATACTTCTTTTTGCTCAATAGGATTAGGAATATATTCTGAATCAATTTGAATTATACAATAATTACCCTTTTTCTTATTACTTAAAATTTCAAGTGCCTCTGGTTCATAATCAGGTGCTATGATTCCATCTGAAAATTCTTTTTGAATTATTTTAGCTGTTGATACATCACATACATTAGATAACGCTATAAAATCCCCATATGACGACATTCTATCTGCTCCTCTTGCTCGTGCATAAGCATTTGCTTGTGATGATAATTCCATATCATTATCTATCCAATATATTTGTCTTTCTACATCATTTAAAGGAATTCCTACAGCGGCACCAGCCGGTGATACATGCTTAAATGATGTTGCAGATGGAAGTCCTGTTGTTTCCTCTAACTCTTTGACTAATTGCCATGCATTTAAAGCGTCTAACAAATTAATATAGCCTGGTCTACCATTTAAAATACTTATTGGCAATTCACCATTTTTCATAAAAACTTTAGCAGGTGTTTGATTTGGATTGCATCCATACTTTAATTCATATTCTTTCATATATTCTACCTCCATAATATAGAAAATAAAAAACCGTCTGGGAACCCCAAACGGGTGCCCAGACGGTCGGCATACAATCTTACTGTGCTTCTTTGTGGTTAATTCCACTTCCGTCGGTCGCACAGTCTCTATAAATAATACTAGCATAGGTTTATCACAAAAATCAACTAGAATTAAATGCATTTAATTCTAGTTGATTTTTGTGTATTAGTTTTAAATAGATTTAATTGAATCTGGAAATAAAAATACTATTTCAAATCCTTCTCCTAATTCTGATGAGACATCTATCTCCACTTTTAAACGGTCTGCTACTTGTTTTACCAAGTATAACCCCATACCAGTAGAATTCTTTCTTTGTTCTCCTATTTCCCCTGTAAATCCCTTTTCAAATATAAATGGCAAATCATAATCTTTTACTCCAATTCCATTATCTCGTATTGATAATTTTACTTGATTATTATTCTCATCATGTTTTATAAATAAATGAATAAAAGAATTTTCTTCTTTCTCATTCTGATATTTAATTGAATTGCTCATTACCTGAGCAATTATAAATTGTAATCCTTTTCTATCAGAAAACACTGATACTTCCTCAAAATATGTGGTTACGTTTATTTTTTTCTCTTGCAATAAAATTTTATATTCATCTATTACTTCAAAGCATATATCCTCTAACAATAATTCTGTAAAGAAATAATCATTTCTAGATGATTTCAACCTTGCATAATATAACATTCTTTCTACATCTTCTTGCATTATTGTCTTTGCATATTCCAATCGATTATACACTACAGGAGACATCTCTTCTTTTCTATTATCAATTACCAAGGTCATAAGTGCTAATGGTGTTTTAACTTCATGTACCCAAGATTCAATATATTCCTCGTACTCTTCCATCTTTTCTTCTTGTTTTATAATTGCCGCATCTTTTTCTCTCAATAATGTGCCTATTTCTTTTATTAAGTATTTGTCATATTTAGAGAATACTTTGAGGAGTTTTTCTTCCTCATAAACAGATGGATCTTCTAAAAACTCTACTAATACTTTTTCTCTCTTTTGTCTTTTTCTAAACAATATAAATCCAACTATACAATATAAAATTAGTGTTCCTAGAATCATTGTAGGAAAAACATATTTAAATCCATTTGAATCTAACAACCACAACATTATTCCATATATAATATTTAATGCTATAAGTGTAAGTATCCAGACTCTATATTTTTCAAATAATCTTATAATTTTTTTAATCATTTTTCATTTCACCTACTAATTCAAGTTGGTATCCTTTACCTCTAAGTGTTGTAATTTTATAATTAATATCTAATTGGTTTATGGTCTTTCTAAGTCTTGTCATATTTACCTGTAAGGCATTTTCATCAATATAATCAATTGTTCCCCAAAGTGTTTCCATCAACATCTTGCTTGTAACAATCTCTCCATAATGAGAAATTAATTGTTCCATAATTTTTCCTTGATTTTCTGGCAAAATTATAGAAGTATTATTAATATAAAAAGTATAAGTTTGAATATCTAAACGTAATCCTTGTATTTCAATAAAATGTTTTCTCTCTTCTGAACGTCTAAGCAAATTGGTAATTCTAATTAATAATCGCTCCTTGTGACATGGCTTGTTTAAATATTCATCTGCTCCTAGATTCAATGCGTGTAATTCATCTTTTAATTGATCTCTTCCTGTTAATACAAGTATTGGAACTGTACTTTTTTGTCTTATCCCTTTACATATTTCAAATCCAGATACTCCTGGTAAATTCAAATCTAATAATACAAGATCTGGCAGTTGTTTCATAATATCTTCTGTTGCATAAGTAAAATCCGTAATACATGAAACTTCATATTGCTCTTTTTCTAATATTGCTACAATTTCTTCACGCATAAAGACATCATCTTCTACCACCACAATCTTAGTCATTTTAAGTATCCTCTCTCTTTATTTTCATTATGTCCTTTATATTCTTATCACTTATTTTTTTTACAGCTACCATATAACAAAATTCTATCACATATAAAAATAAAATCATAGCACATGATATAATCATTAAATGACTTACAGCACTTCGCATGGATAATGTGGCTATACCTGTAAATAGTGTTCTTGTTCCAAAGATAGCACTAATGGTTGCTACAATAATAGGCAATGAATAATACCAATTAATCTGTTGCCTTGCAGTTTTACATAGGCTTTTATAATTTGCACCAAGTTTAATCAATGTTTGATACCGCTTCTTTGCTTTTTGTTGTTCCATTAGAAACTGAACACCTAATACAGTATTAGATATTACAAGAAAAATAATAGCTAAATATATTGTAGTATAACTTGCTGCAACTGTATAAAATAAACTTCTTCCTATATTTTGTAGATAACTTTCATATTCTAAGTCTGTTGTATTAAGTATGGCATTTACATCCATAATAGCCTGCATTAATCCTTTTTCTTCTACATAATCTTTTTTTAGTGCAGCATTCCAATATGAAAATCTAGCATTTTCTAATGTTAAACTGGCATATAGCTCATCTGAAATAATAAGTCCATAGCTAATTGAAATCCTTCTATCTGTTACTATATTATCTTGGTATAGACCACTAATCAACTCGTACTTTTCGTTATTTATTTCTACATATGCGGTTTCACCAAGAACATCATTTAAAATTTTTGCAGAGTTTTTATTCGAAAAATCAGGATTATTATAAAGTGCTACCTGATTATCTTCTAATACTATTTCTTCTTTACCATATAATTTTAATATTTGATTATAACTAGATAATTCTATTAAGTAGGGATAATTAAAATATTGAAGATTATTTAGTAAAATATCCTTGCCATCTATATTCTTATATCCTCCTACTGCATTTATTAACCCACTTGCCGAAAAGCTACTATCCTCATCTGAAGGATAATGGGCTAATTTCATTTCAAACAAAGTATCAATATATTTATTAAGGTCTTTCTCTTGAAACTCAGATTGTACATCTTCATTTTCACCAAATGTATAATCAAGGACATGAGATTGGGCTGAATTAAACATACAACCAACTGCTATTCCATAAGAAAAAAGGCACATTGCCATTATTATTAATATAGAGGATATTGCTAATGTATTTGATTTGTGAAATACGGATTCTTGCACTTGACGAAATGTAAATATCATTAACCCATTCTTGTTCTTATTTTTATTTAAAATAGTTTGAAATAAAATACCAATTCCATGAAAAAGTAAAAATACTCCACAAAGTCCTATAACAATAGTTATACACATGATAATACTATTTATCCATGCAATTCCTATAATTCCACTTGTGTAAGCAACTATTAACAAAATTATTCCAAATATTAGTTGCGTTAAACTTGCAACTCTGTCTGTTTTTTTATGTTTCTTTTCTTGATCTTCAGATAACAGTTCATTTACCTGTTTTTTTGAAAATTTACTGCAAAGAATTATTAATACAACTAGACGTATTATAAAATATCCAATAATTGTTCCTATTGTAGCCTTAAGGGAAAATGAAAAGTGATGTCCTATAATTCCTAATCCAACTATTTTAGCTATTACTAAGCTAATTATCTCAGTTATAAAAACTGCTATTGGTATTCCAATTAATAGTGAGAATATGCTATTCCATATTTCTTCTACTAGCAACATTAACAATAATTTATTACGTCTCATGCCTAGTATTAAATACATACCTAACTCATGGCTACGCCTATCCAATTGATATTTTCCTGCAAAATATACAAGAAAAAACAGTATAAATAATGAAAATACATAGATTACAGGTATAAGTAAAAATAATTTATCAATAGCATCACTCTCCATTTTTTTCAGGAACACTATTACATCTTGATTTTGTAATGATAAAATAGTATAGAATGCTATAATTGTTATAATTAAAGATGAGAAAAACAATCCATTTTCTTTTCTATTCCTTCTGCTATTAGTTTTTACTAGATTAAAGAACATTTGCGCTTCCCCCTCCTAATTGTGCCATTACTTGAAGTATTCGCTCATAAAAATCTTGTCTTGTTTCTTCTGGATATTTTCTTCTTAGTTGGTGAAATATTTTCCCATCTTGTATAAATAATATACGATTACAGTAACTAGCTGCATTAGCATCGTGAGTTACCATTAAAATGGTTGTTTTCTTCTCATCATTTAAATCAGATAATTTTTGCATTAATGATTTTGCATTTTTGGAATCTAAAGCTCCCGTTGGTTCATCTGCAAGAACTATTTCTGGATTTAATATTAATGCTCTTACTGCTGCTACACGTTGCTTTTGTCCTCCTGACATTTCATTAGGGAACTTATCTAATACATCTTCTATTTCCATATATTTTGTTAATTTCTCTACTTGCTCTTCACTATTACCATCTAGCATATTGTGTATAGCAATTGGAAGTATTATATTTTCTCTTGCAGTTAGATTTTCAAGCAATTCAAAGTTTTGAAATAAATATCCTATTTTCTTACCTCTATAATCAGCTAATTTCTTGCCTTTATATTTTTCTATATTTTGGTTATTTAATAGGATACTGCCTAATGTTGGCTGGGTTGTTGTGGCAATGCAATTAAGTAATGTTGTCTTACCAGAACCACTGCTACCCATAATTCCTACAAATTCACCTTTTACTACTTGAAAACTTATACCATCTATTGCTTTAGTTATAGAATCCTTTTTGCCATAATATTTTTTAAGGTCTTTAACTTCAAATATCTTTTCGTTCATTTGCATTCCTCTCTTTCTCTATATTTGTATTATACAAAATTATATGGATGTATAACACTTACAGTTTGTGAAAGGTTTGAAAATATATATCTACAAAAATAGCGTAACAGTCATAAAACTGTTACGCTATACGCTCTAACTTTTATAAAGTAATTACATACCCACGTTTTTCAAATTCCCCTACAAATTATTGTGCAGAAAATGTAATAGCATCTGTATCTGCAATAGTACTATATGTTTCTACATTATAAATATGGAATTTTAATTCAACTTCATCAATGCTTTCAATTCCATTTGTCTCTAAATCACTAGATAAAATCGTAATTTCATCAATAGCCTTCTTTCCATCATATACATCACATGAGAAGATTGGTGTCATCATAAATCCATTGATTGACATATCCTCACAACGTACACCTACATTAGTACCTGAAGTATTCTCAATGTAAAGTAAGATAGCAGTTCCCCAGAAACTATTCTCATCAACAGTTTTACCTACGATTCTTACGCCACCCTCGTTGTAAAGCTCTATTCCAGTATCATCTGGAGTTGTATCCATATTTGCAAATTCTGATGTCTGAATTGTTACAACATCTGTATTAAATATCTCATCATATGAATCACTATCATATACGCGGAAATAAACCTCAATCTGCCCAACTGAATCAATACCCGCAGCCTTTAACGAAGCACTTGATAAATACATTGTTTCGTTAGATTTCTTACCAGCAGCAACACTTGATACAAATAAATCTGAAATCATATAATCATTTACTATTAATGATTTACAACTTACAGTAACGTTCTTATCAGAATTGTTCTCAACAAGAAGTTTAATTCCTTCTCCCCAGATAGAGTCTGTTGTGTACTCTAGCGCTGTAACAACAATACCATCTTGATCAACAAGAACTTGCTCTTCAATTGTTACATTTGTACTAGCACTTTCTTTACCGTCTGTATTACTAGATGTGTCACTGCCTTCTGAAGTAGCAATATCCTTTTTATCACCGGAATCCGATGATCCACTTCCCATAGCCATAGATGCAAATAGACCTAGACATAATAAAACTGCTATTAATTTTGTTTTCCTTTTCATTTTGTATTCCTCCCTAATGAATATTTTTTTATAATAAAAACAGCAACTACCTCAGCTAGAAATTCAACTAATATATCATAAAAATCGAATGTTCCTTTGACAATAGGTGTAATCTGAAGAATTTCCATAGTTGATGAGAAGAAAAATGCTATAAGAAAAACCTTCAATAAACTTGCTGTATTATCACCCATAATATAAAATAATGCAAAAACTAACGAATATGCCCAAAGCATATCTAAAAAGAAATTTCTAATAAAGCTAAATATCAAATTGCTATTTTCAACAATTCTAATATGAAAATTCAAACCTGTAATAGAATCAATTCTTTTTACAAAAAGAACATCTGGAGAAAATAGATAGTAAATTACTGCGCCTAATAAAATAGGAATTATAACATTTGCCAATAAATATCTTTTTTCTATTTTTCTTTCCGTACCTTCATATTTTTTCATATTTTTCATAGTTTTTACACTTTCTAAATATTTATTGATATTATAACACACTATATGGAAAATTATTACCCCCTTTATAGTGGCAATTTGATTAATCTTGCAAACCACTTGTTCTTAATGGATTAAGACTATTTTTCTTCAATAATTCATTTACATCTATGATATTTCCTGGTCTTTCATTAAATACAATCATTAAAAGTGCATCTCTTGGTATTTTTGCATACAATTGAGGCATCTCATATTTTTTAAGTGTTTTCTGCGTTTCCTCAAGGGTAAACTCTGCTGCATAACATATTCTTAAAATTATATCTCTCTGTTTTGTACGCTTTTCTCCCGATAAGATTTTATATCCATATCGTTCTGGTATGTCCGCCTTCAAAAATACATTTTGCTGTGTTATTCCTCTAGCCTTAAATAAATCTTTGACGTAGGTTCCAAATGCATCTTTTTCATCAATTAAGTTATTTTTATTGCTCTCACAAAATGATTCAAAATTCTTAGAATGTGTACTTCCCAAAATATTTTCTAATTCTTGTGTATTTTTTTCACCCATAATCTTCTCCTATCTGATATAATAATCCTATCTATTACGAAAGGATTTTATTTTATGAATTTTTCTGAACGTTTATCCATATCTCGATATAAAGATATAGCAACTCTAAATAATGAGCATAGAATATATATAGTACAGCATCAAGAAACCAAAAAAATATTTGTAAAAAAGGTTCTTGATGTATATAATGCTAATATTTATCAATATTTGCAATCCTCTTATGTAGAAGGAACTCCGCAAATCATAGAAATATATGAAGATAATAACTCCCTCACAATTATAGAAGAATATATATCTGGAGAAACATTGCAAGATAAAATTAATAATGGTTCTCTAGATCATAGATACATATATTACTATATTAAGGAACTTTGTACTATACTAAATAGGTTACATAGCCTAAATCCTCCAATAATACACAGAGATATAAAACCATCAAATATTCTTATAACAGCATATAATCATGTTGTTCTACTAGATTTTAATGCAGCTAAATTTTTTACAAATGTGAATTCACCTGATACCATTTTACTTGGTACTCAAGGATATGCTGCTCCTGAACAATATGGTTTTGGCTCTTCAACACAACAAACTGATATATATGCCGTTGGTGTATTATTAAAGGAACTTATATCTTCATCAAAATTACCAATACATCAATTTGATAGTATAATATCCAAATGTACACAGATTAATCCCAATGATAGGTTCAAGTCTGCTTCTGAATTACAGGATGCTCTTTGTAATGAATCAAGTAACAAACAACCCAACAACCAAGCTAATCCTAACAAAATAAAATCGTGGAGATTTTTTCTTCCACCTGGATTTCGCACAAATACTCCTTGGCGCATGCTGGTAGCTGTTTTAGGTTATATAATGATTTTCGGATTCACTTTTTCATTAAAAATTAAAGAACCAGCTATTGTTTCTCCTTGGTTATTAAGAAGCGCTTACATATTAATATTTTTGGGTATTGTCTTTGTTTGTTGCAACTACTTAAATATCCAAAAGGCAATGCCATTGTGCCAACATAAGAATCCTATCATAAAGCATATTGGCATATCAATACTAAATATAACATTATTTTTTATAATTATACTTTTACTAACCTTTATTAAATTAATCTTCTTTCCATAGAATAATTATAACACTAATAAGATTTTTATGTTGCCACCTTATCGGTGGCAATTTCTATGAACGTGCAAAAGACCCACAGAGCATTAAATCTCTATGGGTCTTTTAATATCATACATCAATCCCTATAATCAATTACATACTGATATGTAAGATTACAATTCTCAACCTCAGTATATGACGTCCTCAGAGAGTCTTTTCTAAAATAAATGTCATCTCCAATATTCTTTCGTGACTCATGGTCAAGCCAACCGATAGCATTTTCTACTTCATCTTCATCAATCTCACGAAAACCAATGGACATCTTATCAATACCCTCTGCATAAAAAGAAGTATGAAAACAAACGTAAGTGTTATCTTTTTTTCTATATTTTAAACACATCGTTACAAGCTCATATTTATCCTGAGCATCAATATCACAATCGTATAATACCTGTTCTAATTGCATATCAGAATAATTCCCCTGTTGGAATAAGCCTTCTTCTACTTTCTTAGTGGTATCCTTTGCCTTTTCTATAAATTCCTTTCGTTCTTGTTCCCCAAGAGTTACAAAAATTATTGTTTCTTCTGAAACAATATCTGGAACTGAACCATATCCTGATATTGTTACTGTAATGTATCCTGAATTATTTCCTACATATAATGACTGTCCATCTTCACTTACCTTGGCATCACTAATTTCTGTATTTATGGACATCTCTAGATAATAATCTCCCTTACATTCCACATCTACAAGATCCTGTAAATTAATGGTCTGTTCAGCCTCAACCGCCCCAATCCACCTCATATTAAGCTTAGGTGTTCTTGCGGTGTATTCTTTTATACAAAATAGTATTCCTCCTATTAAAATGAATACTACCACCGCTGCAATAATTGCTATAGTAATATTTCTTTTCTTCTTATTCATAAATATCCTCCCTGTTACTCCCATTCATTAAATCTAATAACTATTTTTTATTACCATGTTCTTTATAAACATATTTTTTTACCCAATTATAACTGTATCAAGAATACTCTGTATTTCTTCATCCGAAAGATTTTCAAAGGATATATACCCATAATATTCATCATAAGCAATCATAACAAATGTAGTTGTTTTTACCTTATCATCTTCTTCTGTGATTTGATCCACAAGAGTATATTCATTTCCAGAAGTAGCTGTATACTTACGTTTATTGTTTGTGTTCTTAAGTTTTATACTATGTGCCACATCACTTGCAACATTTCCTATCATAATATTCTCAGATACAAAAAAGCTTCCATTATTATAGTAATAGCATACATATACACTCTTTTCCGTAAAATCATCTGTTTCCGAAAGAACATATTCTACACTTACAACATCTTCATAAGTTATATTAAACCAATTATCAAGTCCTGCATCCATAATAGCTGTTGCATAATCCTTGTATTTGTAATAAGTATTTGTTGCATAACCATTTACAACCTCAACGTCCTTTGAAATCCAATTTACTAAATTATCACCATCCTCATGGTTTATATCCTGTATCTCAACTTCACCTTCGTCACTTGCGATTGCAGCATCATCTACATACTCAGAATTCCCTACAGAAATTCCATGTTCTGTAACAAATACTTCCTTAATGATCTTATTTGCCGCATATACTACTGCGCTACTCATACTAACAATTGCAATAAAAACAACTGCTACTTTTGCTAATCTAAATGCTGTACTCATAGTTCTATGTTCTGGTGCTCTTGTACTCATATTGAAAATCTCTTCATTAATTTCTATACTTGGGGAAATGCATGGTTTTAATGCGCTTCCAAGTAAAATATCTATATTATCTTTCATTATACTCATCCAGCCTTTCTCTTAATCTTGCTTTCGCTTGATGCATTCTACTTTTAACCGTACCGATTGGAATATTTAATGCCTTTGCTATTTCATCCACAGATAACTCTTCCATGTAGTACATCAAAACAACAATTTTCATCTTATCTGGCAGTTGGTCTACAAATTTTCGTACAGTTTCCATCTCATCATGTTTAACTACAGTTTCGCAAGTAGATTCTCCTTCATCGGCAATACTCTCCATATCCTCGCTTTGTAAATAGACAATATCCGCTTTCTTTTTTCTCCATAGGTATTTTCGTTTGTGGTTGTTCCATATATTTGCCGCTATGGATATAAGATAAGACTTAGGATTCTTGTCATCATCTAAATCACTCTTTTGTATCACCACAAGAAATGTCTGTTGATACAGATCATCAGCATCCTCCTTCTTACGTGTGAGATATGTACAAAATGAATAGACATCCCTACCATATTCATATATATATTTTTCAATTTGCTCTCGGTTCATGTTTTTCTCCAAATCTGACGTCAAAAATAGGACTTTTACATTGCCCTTCACTTATATATTTTCATATATGTGTAAAAGGTTCATTTTTTATATTATAACATATTATATATAGATTAAATGCAAATACCAAAAACCTTTGAATATCCTATGTTATTACGTGCGAATCCTTCTATGAACCTCTCCTTCACTTCGTTTCGGTTCGGTCATTTCAGAATTCCCTATAAACGTAAAAAAAGAACCACCAGCGAATAAATTCTCTGTGGTTCTTTTGATACGTTTGCACGTAATAACTATCTCTTTGAAAATTGTGGAGCTCTTCTTGCTGCTTTGAGTCCGTATTTCTTTCTTTCTTTCATTCTTGGATCACGAGTTAAGTAACCTGCTGATTTAAGAGCTGGACGATATTCTGCATCTGCCTCTAATAATGCTCTTGAAATACCATGTCTGATTGCACCTGCTTGTCCTGTGAATCCACCTCCGTGAACGTTGATGATTGCATCAAACTTATCTACTGTTGAAGTTGCCTCAAATGGTTGTTTTGCAATAACTTTAAGTGTATCTAAACCGAAGTATTCTTCTATGTCTTTTTTATTTATAGTAATCTTACCTGTTCCTGGCATTAAATATACTCTAGCAACACTGCTTTTTCTTCTACCAGTTCCATAAAATTTAGTTGTTTTAGCCACTGTTATGTCCTCCTTAATTAATATTTAATCTCTAATACTTTTGGTTGTTGAGCTGCTTGATTATGCTCTGGACCAGCGTATACGTGAAGTTTCTTAATCATACTTCTTCCTAAAGGACCCTTTGGAAGCATACCCTTAACTGCTAAATAAATAACATCTTCAGGTTTCTTAGCCATTTTCTCTCTTAATGTAGTTTCTCTCATACCACCTACATAATCTGAGTGATTGTAATAGATCTTTTGATCCATCTTCTTACCAGTTACTTTAATCTTGTCTGCATTAACAACAACAATATAGTCACCTGTATCCATATGTGGAGTGTAAGTAGGTTTGTTCTTACCTCTTAATATACTTGCTATCTCTGATGATAAACGTCCTAATGTATGTCCTGTAGCGTCAACTACATACCATTGTCTCTCAATTGTTGATGGACTAGCCATAAAACTCTTCATGGAATTTCCTCCTTAAATATCTAAATTAATTTATATAATATACTCTTACCGGGGCTTTGGTTCGAGTACATATTTCTCGACTGTCACAGTTTACTATTATATTATAAAGATTCTAAACTGTCAACGATTTTTCTTGATTTAATTCGATTTAACCGAACAATAATCAATTTTAACATCAAACCTTACATATATGCAAGTGTTTCCTTACATAAATCTCTACTACTTATATCCAATCTCTACAAGAGTAAGTCCCTTTGCCGGTGCTTTAGGTCCTGCTTTTGTTCTATCCTTAGCATCAATTATTTCTTTAACATGCTCAGGTGGATATATTCCCATTCCTACCTTCATTAATGTACCTGCTATAATTCTTACCATATTGTATAAAAATCCATTTCCAGTAATTCTTATAGTAATCATGTCATTTACTTTATCTATATCCAAGCTATATACTGTTCTAACTGTATTTTCCACTTGAGTTCTATTTGAACAAAAACTTTTAAAATCTTGTTCTCCTGTTATATAACTAGCTGCTTGCCTCATTTTATCAATATCCAAATTATAATATACAAAATGAGAATACAACCTTTCAGTAGGTATTTCAAATTGCCTGTTTACTATCTTATATTCATAAGTTTTTGTTGTATCACAATACCTTGGATGAAAATCTAATGGTACTTCACTAGATTTTTGTATTCTAATATCATCTGGTAGTCTTTGATTTAGAGCATAAGAAAATTTCTCAGCAGGTATATTGGATTCTGTATCAAATACTGCTACATTTCCATAAGCATGTACTCCCGAATCTGTTCTGCTAGCCCCTATTACAACTATCTTTTCCCCTAATAGTTCAGATAACTTTTTATTTATTATTTCTTCAATTGTTATTCCATTTTTCTGTATTTGCCATCCGCAATAATTTGTTCCATC
Source organism: Lachnospiraceae bacterium (assembly GCA_031547045.1). Classification (GTDB taxonomy): domain Bacteria; phylum Bacillota; class Clostridia; order Lachnospirales; family Lachnospiraceae; genus JAVBSN01. The sequence goes on along the minus strand of JAVBSN010000048.1, from coordinate 3,188 downwards.
GTAGGCAATTATCAATTTTATCCTCTTCATATCTACCTCACAGTAATATAACAATAGCTATCATACTCATAAAATATAATGCAAGTATGACATATGCTATTTTATCAATCCCTAAATATTTTAGTGGCTTAAGTTTAGTTCTACCTTCCCCACCCCTATAACATCTTGCATCCATAGCAAGTGCCAAATCATTGGATCTTCTAATTGCTGCTACAAATAATGGTACAATAATTGGTGTCATAGCTTTTATACGTTTAAAAATATTACCAGTGTTAAATGTAGCTCCTCTTGCCATCTGAGCCTTCATAATTCTATCTAATTCTTCAATTAATATTGGAATAAATCTTATAGCTATACTCATCATCATTGCCATTTCATGTACAGGAACTTTAAATTTATTCAACCAATTAAATGATTTCTCTATCCCATCCGTAAGGGCTGTTGGTGTTGTCGCATACGTCATTATTGACGAGCCTATTATAATAAATATCATTCTAATGCTTATAAATATAGAACTTTTTATACCTGCACTAGTAATATTTATAAATCCTAATTTAAGTAAAGTTTCTCCTGGAGTTGATATTAAGTTCATTACTCCAGTAAATAATATAATAATAAATATTGGTTTTAATCCTTTAACAATATACTTTAGAGGTACTTTAGATAATTTTACATAAGTAAATAAAGCTATACTTGCAAATATATAACCAAATATATTATTTGATATAAATAGACTTATAAGATACCAAAAAGTAATTGCCAACTTTGTTCTTGGATCTAATCTATGTATAATAGAATTTTCTTTATAAAATTGACCTATTGTTATATCTCTAATCATATATAACTCCTATATTACTCATGACCTAACATTTATATATCATATTGCCTCTATCATTCAAGTGCTTTATAATCCACTTACATATCAATCTTATGTTAATGCTTCTATAATCTCTTTTGCTGCATCATTTATTGTATATACACTTGTTGACACATCTATGCCAGAATCACTTAATCCCATCATTACATATGTTAATATTGGCGCTGCTAAATGCATTCCTTCTAATTCCTTGTATTTTGAAAATACTTTTTTAGGTGTATTATCAAATGCTATTTCACCCTGATTTAATACTACTATTCTATCTGCATAGTTACTTATCTCTTCCATACTATGAGAAACAACTAATATAGTCATATTCTTCTCTTTGCGAAGCTTTTCAAGTAACTCATATAAGTCTCTTTTTCCTCTAGGATCTAATCCAGCTCCTGGTTCATCAAGCACTAAATACTCTGGTTCCATTGCTAATACTCCCGCTATTGCAACCCTTCTCTTCTGACCCTGAGATAGTTGAAATGGTGGTGTATCATATAATTCATCTGACAATCCTACTGCTGATATTGCTTCAAATGTTCTTTTTTGAGCCTCTAATTGTGTTAAATTCATATTTGACGGGCCAAAATATACATCCTCAAATACAGATTGTCCAAATAATTGATATTCTGGATATTGAAATACTAATCCAACATTTTCACGAAGTTCATTAATATTATATTTTCTATCCATTATATCATTTCCATTAAAATATACAGTTCCATTTGTAGGTAATAATAATCCATTTAAATGTTGTATTAATGTAGACTTACCTGAACCAGTATGCCCTACTATACCTACAAATTCACCCTTTCCTATGGCAAGAGATATATTTCTAATCGCTGTTTTTTCATCACCTGCGCCTATATTATAGGTGTATTCTACATTATCAAGTATAATTGCATTTTTAGGGTCAACAGGGCGTAAATCAGCATTTATTCGCTTTTTTGCCCTATTACTACTTGTTAACCTTGTTTTCTTATACTCTACTATTTGATTAATCAGTTCTTTCATTGTTAATATATTTTTACTAATATTGATTCCATTTTCATATAATATATAAGCCAACTTTGAAACATCTGGTACTTCTAATCCAATTTCATATAATTTCTCATACTGAGAAAATATTTGTATAGGACTACCATTCATTACAAGCTTTCCTTCATTCATTACATAAACTTTATTTGCATATAATACTTCTTCCATATAATGAGTTATAAGTATTATAGTTATATTCTTCTCTTTATTAAGTCGAGTTACTGTTTCTAAAAGTTCTCTTCTTCCTTCTGGATCAAGCATTGCTGTGGATTCATCAAGTATAATACAACGTGGCTCCATTGCTAATACTCCTGCTATTGCCACCTTTTGCTTTTGTCCTCCCGATAGCTTATTAGGGGAATATGTGGCATATTCAGACATTCTTACTACTTCTAAACTATCTAATACTCTATTCCATATTTCTTCTCTAGGTATTCCTATATTTTCTGGTCCAAATGCTACATCTTCCTCTACCACAGTTCCGACTATTTGATTATCTGGATTCTGAAATACCATTCCAACATTTTTTCGTATTTCCCAAACATTATCATCCTCTGAGGCATCCAATCCATTTACTATTACACTTCCTGAAGATGCTTTTAATAATCCATTTATATGTTTTGCCAAAGTAGACTTTCCCGATCCATTACGACCTACTATAGCTATAAAATCTCCTTGCATCACATTAAGAGATACGTCATTAACGGCCTTTATAACATCTGTTACATCACCTTCGTTATCTCTTCTAAAATATTCAAATATAAGATTTTTAATATCAATTATATCCATAATATAATCACCTAACATATAGTGTGTTTTATATAATATGACAAAGTCATATTATATAAAAAAGTGACTGAATATAATCAGTCACTTTTAAATGTACCTAAACTAATTCAATGATAACTTCCATTGCTGCATCACCTTTACGTGGTCCAATCTTAACGATTCTTGTGTAACCACCGTTACGGCCTGCATACTTAGTACCATACTCATTAAATAATTTCTCTGTTAAATCAACCTTCTTAGTGCCTGCTTTTTTACCAGCTGCTTCAGTTGGAACTTCAACTACTGGATATAAAACTTTAAGCATTTGTCTTCTTGCATGAAGCTTTGATGGTTGATCTTTTTTGATGTTTTTATCAACTTCATCGTATACAGTAACTTTCTTACCATCTACAACTTCTTTGATTCTCTTACCATCTTTATCTTTTTTAGCAACCTTAGCTTTTACAGTTACTTCATCGAAATTATCTTTCTCTTTAACTGCCATAGTGATAAG
>JAVBSN010000050.1:0-65053 GCA_031547045.1 Lachnospiraceae bacterium | reverse complement strand
ACTCAGGCTGTATATAAAAAATATGGAACAAGTATGACAAATGGTTGTTTAACAAGTTTTATTCAACTTCCAATTATGTTTGCTCTATATAGAGTTATTCAAAATGTACCAGCATATGTAGATAAAGTAAGAGATATGTATTCTCCTATAGCAAATGGTGTATATAATACTGATGGATTTAAAGAAATGTTAACTAAGTTTGTTGAAGATGATGGGATAACAGCGGCTTCTTTAGCAATTAAAGCATTAGAAAAAGCAGATGCACCATCGGTAAACAATATAATAGATGTTTTATCAAAATTTACTACAAGTAATTGGAATTCTTTTAAGGAATTAATGGCTAGTAATAGTGATATAGTGTCATCTATATCATCAAATGCACCATCAATAGAAAAGATTAATCAATTTGTATTAGGTATAAATATTGCTGAAGCTCCAGGTTGGAAAATATCATGGGCATTAATAATTCCTATAGCATCAGGATTATTCCAATACTTATCAACAAAGACAATGCAAATGCCACAACAAGAAAATAGTGGTAATGATATGGCATCAAATATGATGAAGAGTATGACAACAACAATGCCATTGTTCTCAGTATTTATTGCAATTAGTATGCCTGCTGGTGTAGGTTTATATTGGGCAATGTCAGCATTAATTACTCTTTTAATTCAATTAGCATTTAACTTCTATTTTAATCATACAGATATGGATAAGATTATCGCTAAGAATATTGAAAAAGCTAAGAAAAAGCAAGCTAAAAAAGGTGATAAGAAATCTTTGATGGATAGAATGATTGAAGGATCTACAGGTCAATCAACAGATAATATGTCAGCTCAAGAAAAAGCTGAATTTATAAATAATATGTCTAATAAGAATTTACGTAGTTATGATTCTTCTAATCTTAATAATGGGCCAAAGAAACAAGGAACTATTGCTTCCAAAGCAAATATAATGCTTAATTATGAAGATAAGAAAAATAAGGGAGGAGAATAGTAATGGATTACAAAGAGTTTAAAGGTAAAACAGTAGAAGAAGCTGTTACAAATGCTTCAATTGAACTTGGTGTGACTAGTAGTGATTTGGATTATGAAGTAGTTGAAAAAGGTAGCGCAGGTATTTTAGGATTTATAAATACAAAACCAGCAATAATAAAGGCTAGAAAAAATAGTACAATCGTAGATTTTACAAAAGAATATCTTGATAAAATATTTAGTGCAATGAAGATAGAAACAGAAGTTAATATAGAATATAATGAAGAATCAAGCACTATGGATATTAATTTAGAAGGTAGTGAGATGGGTGTTTTAATCGGTAAGAGGGGACAAACATTAGACTCAATTCAATATTTAACAAGTTTATTTGTAAATAAAGAAACAACATCTTATATTAGAGTTAAGGTAGATACAGAAAATTATAGAGCAAGAAGAAAAGATACATTAGAAAACCTTGCTAAGAATATAGCATTTAAGGTAAAGAGAACTAGAAGATCAGTTACTCTTGAAGAAATGAATCCTTATGAGAGAAGAATCATACATTCAGCATTACAAAATGATAAATATGTAAGTACAAGAAGTGAGGGAGAGGATCCTCATAGAAAAGTAACAATTTATCTAAAAAGAAATGATAGAAAGAATTATCAAGAATAGAAGTAAGGCAAGATTGTCTTAACGATTATTAGGTCCTGCAATTAATTTTGTCAGGATCTTTTTTATCTTATAGGAAGATTCTATAAAGTAAGAGGTGTTATTATGATAAACAGCATTTTAAATGATACAATAGTAGCTGTAGCAACTGGAATGAATAATTCAGGTATAGGAATTATTAGGGTAAGCGGTGTCAATGCTATTGAGATTACTAATAAAATATTTAAACCAAAGAATTCTAATAAAAGTATAGATAAATTAGAGTCTTATACTGCTGCCTATGGAAACATAGTTGATGGTGATAAGATTGTTGATGAAGTAATTGTTTTAGTAATGAAAGCGCCAAATACTTATACAAAGGAAGATGTAGTTGAGATTGATTGTCATGGTGGAATGGTTGTTATTAAAACTATTCTTGAGTTAATTTTAAAAAGTGGTGCTAGAATGGCTGAACCAGGTGAGTTTACCAAGAGAGCATTTTTAAATGGAAGAATTGATTTAAGTCAAGCAGAGTCAGTAATAGATATTATAAATGCAAAGACAGATTTTGCTTTAGATTCATCTATAAAACATCTTGAAGGTCAATTATCAAAGAAGATAGATGAATATAGAAGTACAATACTATATAATTTATCATTTATTGAATCAGCATTAGATGATCCAGAACATTATAGTTTAGATGAATATCCAGAAGAGCTTCAAGAAATAGTTAATAATTTAATAGTAGATATTAATAAACTTATTGATAGTAGTGATAATGGAAGGATTCTTAAAGAAGGTATTAAAACAGTTATAGTAGGCAAACCAAATGCAGGAAAGTCTTCAATGTTAAATGTATTACTTGGAGAAGAGAGAGCAATTGTTACTGATATTGCAGGAACAACAAGAGATACATTAGAAGAATCTATTAATATAAATGGTATTCCTATTAATATTGTGGATACAGCAGGTATAAGAAATACAGAAGATATTGTTGAAAAGATAGGTGTGGATAAAGCTAAGAATAATATTGAAGAATCTGATTTAATACTATATGTTGTAGATGGTTCGGTACCTTTAGATAATAATGATTATCATATAATGGAGCTAATAAAGGACAAGAATGCAATAGTAATTATTAACAAGTCAGATCTAGATGTAGTGGTAGATAAAATGTGGATAAAGTCTGAAATTAACAAGGAAGTTGTGGATATTTCAGCAAAAGATGTGGATGGATTTGAGAATCTTTATGAGATACTTAAAAGTATGTTTTTTGATGGACAATTGACATTTAATGATGAAATATATATAACTAATATGAGACATAAAAATGCATTAATAAGTTGTGTTAATAGTTTAAAGCAAGTTATTATAAGTATAGAAAATGGAATGCCAGAAGACTTTTATTCTATAGATTTAACAGATGCCTATGAACAGTTAGGATATATTATAGGTAAATCTATGGGTGAAGATTTAGTTAATGAAATATTTAGTAAATTTTGCATGGGTAAATAATTAACCTATTGATAAAATAGAGAGTAACTTTGGAGGAAAAGTAATGCCTAATTTGAATGAAAAATATGATGTGGTAGTTGTAGGTGCAGGGCACGCAGGTTGTGAAGCTGCTTTAGCAACAGCAAGACTAGGTTTAAGAACAATTATATTTACTGTAAGTGTAGATAGCATAGCATTAATGCCATGTAATCCGAATATAGGTGGAAGCTCTAAAGGACATTTGGTAAAAGAAATAGATGCCCTTGGTGGTGAAATGGGTAAAAATATTGATAAGACATATATTCAAACTAAGATGCTTAATAAATCTAAAGGTCCAGCAGTTCATTCTCTAAGAGCACAAGCAGATAAAGCTGAGTATTCAAGATTAATGAGAATGACTATGGAGAATACTGATAATCTAACTATAAGACAAGGCGAAGTAGCAGAAATTATAGTAGAGGATGGTGTTATTGCAGGTGTTAAGTCTTATTCAGGTGCAGTGTATAATGCTAAGGCTGTTATATTATGTACGGGAACATATTTAAAATCAAGATGTATATATGGAGATGTAATTAATTATACAGGACCAAATGGACTTCAAGCAGCAAATAGTCTGAGTCAATCATTAATAGATAACGGTATTGAACTTAGAAGATTTAAGACAGGAACTCCAGCAAGAATAGATAAGAGAAGTATTGATTTTAGTAAAATGGAAGAACAATTTGGTGATGAAGAGATAGTTCCATTTTCATTTACAAATAAACCTGAAGATATTAAGAGAGAGCAAATATCTTGTTGGTTAACTTATACCAATGAAGATACACATAAGATTATTAGGGATAATATTGATAGATCCCCCTTATATTCAGGTGCAATTGAGGGAACAGGCCCAAGATATTGTCCATCTATTGAAGATAAGGTAGTAAAATTTGCAGATAAGAATAGACATCAAGTATTTATTGAGCCAGAAGGTGAATACACAAATGAAATGTATATAGCTGGTATGTCAAGTTCATTACCAGAAGATGTACAATTTGAAATGTACAGAAGTGTTCCTGGATTAGAGAATGCAGATATTGTTAAAAATGCTTATGCGATAGAATATGATTGTATAAATGCACTTCAATTAAAACCATCTCTTGAATTTAAAAATATTGAAGGTTTATATAGTGGTGGACAATTTAATGGAAGCTCAGGATATGAAGAAGCAGCAGCACAAGGTTTAGTAGCAGGAATTAATGCAGCTAGAAAAATTAGTGGAAAAGAACCTATAGTAATTGATAGATCTGAAGGTTATATAGGAGTTTTAATTGATGACTTAGTTACTAAGGAAACATTTGAGCCTTATAGAATGATGACATCAAGAGCTGAATATAGATTATTATTAAGACAAGACAATGCAGATATGAGACTTACTGATATAGGACATGAAGTTGGTCTTATAAATAATAATAGATATGAAGCATTTTGTGAGAAGAGACAGACTATTGATGCAGAAATAACTAGACTTGAAGGAATATTAATTGGAGCAAATAAAAGGGTTCAACAATTTTTAGAGGAAAAGGATAGTTCTACTTTAAAGACAGCAGTAACTTTAGCTGATTTAATAAAAAGACCTGAGTTATCATATGAATTAGTAGAAGAGTTAGATGATGGTAGACCTGAAAATATTGATGAAGAAGCTATTAATCAAATTAATATTAAGCTTAAATATGATGGTTATATTAAGAGACAAGAGCAACAAGTTGAACATTTTAAAAAGTTGGAGAAAAGACGTATACCAGATGATATTAATTATGAAGATGTATATAATCTTCGTAAAGAGGCTAGACAAAAACTTATGTCTATTAAGCCAGTGTCAATGGGTCAGGCATCAAGAATATCAGGAGTATCACCAGCAGATATAAGTGTATTGTTGGTATACTTGGAATCTAAAAAATAATAAATACAGTTAATGTATTAGAGTAGAGAAATATATATAATTAATATATTTAGAATCAACAAGAGAGCATATAGTTATTAGTTAAAAGTATTAGTTATTATGGAGATAATAGATGAATAGATTAAGAGAAAAATTAGCCAAATTAAATATTGATATATCTGATGAACAAATTGGGCAGTTTGATAAATATTATAATATGCTAATTGAGAAAAACAAGGTGATGAATTTAACAGCTATAACAGAATTAGAAGAGGTTATAGATAAGCATTTTGTTGATAGTGTTATAGTTGGAAGCATTATGGATGTAAATAAGGAATATAGACTTATAGATGTTGGAACAGGGGCTGGTTTTCCAGGTATACCACTAAAAATAATGTATCCTAACTTAAAAATTGTATTATTAGATTCTCTAAATAAAAGAGTAAAATTCCTAAATGAAGTTATTGAAGAATTGAATTTGAATGATATAGAAGCAGTACATTTCAGGGCAGAAGAAGGTGCAAGGCAGGTAGATTATAGAGAAGGATTTGATCTATGTGTTTCAAGAGCAGTTGCAAACTTATCTACTTTAAGTGAGTATTGTATACCATTTATTAAAAAGGGTGGATATTTTATATCATATAAATCAGGTAGTGTTGATGAAGAATTAGCTAGTTCAAAAAGAGCAATTAAGATTCTTGGCGGTAAGATAGAAAAATGTGAAAAGGTACAGTTACCAGATACAGATATTGACAGAACGTTTATATTTATAAAAAAGGCTTTAAATACACCAAAAGTCTATCCTAGAAAAGCAGGAACAGCGTCTAAAACTCCATTATAGAAAACAAATAAAAAAGGAATACATGCTTATGCTAGTATTCCTTTTTTATTATTAACTTACCGAATCATTGCAATTTTGATTTTGAAGGCTTTTCCTTTTTCTCTTTTCTTTTCTTTTTAAACGAAGATCTTCCTGTCTAATTCTTATGTTTTCAAAGTCAGTTTTAGTTATACTTTCAATAGTTTTAATAACAAATACTTTACCTTCAGAAGTTGTTTTAAATTTTAGTTTTCCACAAACATATCCGTGTGTCCAGCACTTTCCTGCACAAAATGAAGTTGAAGAAGTATTTACAAACCAACGTATTTTTTTAGATAATTTCTTATTGCATTTATAGCATCTAAGAATACTTACTTCTTTATCATTTATTGCAACGGTTTTATTATCAAATTCCCTAGTTATATATTCTATATGATTTTTGTGATAGTGAATAATTTCATCATCTTTATTAGTAGGGTGATTGTAATAATCAGTTGAATACATATCCTTAAAATTAGGTACATTTAATTTGCTAAAAACATATGCCGTATATCTGGCATCATTTACTGCTGAGTGAAAAGGTTGATCTTTCTCTATTCCCAAACAAGTAACGGCTTTTTCTAATTTAGCAGCATTTGTTTCATCATCATTAATCTCAGTAAATATATCTTGTATATTATAGAATTTTAATGGATATGCTAGCTTTTTCATATAGTAGTAGTCCATATTCAATTGCAAGTTGGATAAATCCAAAGGGCCCCAGGTGCAAAATATATAATCAGAACCACACCATGCTAGAAATTCTCTACATACCATATCAAAAGGTCTGCCCGCCTTTAAGGTATCCTCGTCATAATTAAGCATGCTCTTAATTTTATAATGAAGTTTCTTATAAAGTCTAGGCTTAACATAACTTGAGTATTCATCAATAATATTTAATTGTTCATCCAGTTTAACGGCACCAATTTCTATTATTTCAAAAGGAAGTCTAGGATTCTCCAGACTGAGATTTGAACTTTGGTTCCATTCAAGATCTAATACTATATATTCCATAAGTATACCAGCCAAAAGTTTATTTTCCCTTGGAGTCATAACACGAACGTTTGACATCTCAATTTCATCAACATCATTACCTAATTGTTTATTTAACTCTTTTAATAAATCGATAGTTTCTTCAGAAAACTCTTTGTTATTACTGCTTAGTTGAACAAGTAATTTTGCAACTCTATCACTGCTATTAACAGTTTTAATTGTGTTTTCTTGATTCTTCTTCATAATAATCTTAGTACATAATTTTTCTTGATTAATTAATTCTTCATTTAAACGAATATTTTCTGCTTGTAATTCTTCTACCATTTTAAATAGAGAATCAAAACGCTCATTCATATTTGCTTCTTCACGTTTGGCAACAGAGTAAATACCTTTTTCTACTTTAGTAAGTTCTGTTTGTTTGTCCATAGATGTATTTGTAATATCATCTATTCGTTTAAGTAGATTATCCATTAGAAAATAAGTATCAACGACGGCAACAAGTGAAAATATTATTATAAGTTCAATATGCTCTGCCATATTCATTATTAAATAAAAAACAGTTATTAATGCTGCAATTAATGCAACTGAACTAATAATTAAATTAGATCTTGTTTTTTTCATAGTATAGTCCCCTCTAGTATATAATATTGGTTATTAATACCTTATTATTATAGTAAATAAACTTAAAATTTCTTTAACTTAAATAATACCATAAATCATGATATTCTGCAATAAAAAGAGTTTGTATATCAATGGAAATACAAACTCTAAGGGATTATATTAAGTGACTAATTCCTTCACATATTTTCTTTGCAACCTTTGGACTGTTCATTGTATAAATGTGAATACCGTCTACACCATTTTCAATTAAATCAATTATTTGTTCAATGGCATATTGAATACCTGCCTCAAATAACTTTTCCTTATCATCACCATAAGTTTCAAGGATATTGCTAAGTTTTGAAGGAATTGAAGCGCCACATAAAGAAATCATTCTATCTATTTGAGCTTTATTAGTTACAGGCATAATTCCAGCCTCAATTGGTACATTTATTCCAGCAGTCTTTGTTTTATCTAAGAAGGAATAAAATAGTTGATTATCAAAAAATAATTGTGAAATTAAATGAGTTGTTCCAGCATCTACTTTTTCTTTTAAATGTTGAATATCTTCATCTAAAGTTGCAGCTTCTAAATGTTTCTCAGGATAACAAGCTCCACTAATGCCAAAGTCAGCATTTTCTTTAATGAATTTTACTAAGTCAGTTGCATAATAAAATTCTTCTGTGGGCATAACATCAGGGTTCTTATCACCCCTTAGTGCTAAAATGTTTTCAATATTATACTCTTTTAATTCATCTAATACTTGATTAATTTCAGCTTTGCTATAATTTAAGCAACTTAGATGAACAAGAGGAGTAATCTTATACTCTGATTGTATTTTATTTGCAATCTCAGTTGTCTTGTTATTAGTGCAAGTTCCACCAGCGCCAAAGGTTACGCTGATAAAATCAGGGTGTAACTCACTTAATTTCTCTAATGTAGCATCAATATTATTTAATTCAGCATCCTTTTTTGGAGGAAATATTTCAAAAGAAATTACAGGTTTTTTATTATTAAATATTTGTTGTATTTTCATATTCTTGTCCTTTTCATTTACTATTCAATCTATATTAATATATAAGTCTAAAATATTTATTATATTTTTATAAAATATATGTTATAAGTATTGTAAGAGTATAGATTTACTGTATAAAATAATATCATAAACTTTCATTTGATACAATGATTTAGGAGGATAATAGTTAATATGGATATTTTAGAAGCAATTAGAACTAGACATTCGGTGAGAAGTTATACTGATAAACCAATTGAAGCAGATGTTATAGAAAGAATTAAGTCAGAGATTGATTCTTGTAATAAGGAAAGTGGGCTTAATATGCAACTTGTTACAGACGAACCAAATGCTTTTGATAGCATTATGGCCCATTATGGTAAGTTTAGTGGGGTAAGAAACTATATTGCTCTTATTGGAAAAAAGGAATCTGATTTACAAGAGAAGATAGGTTATTATGGAGAGAGAATTGTATTATTGGCAACGACATTGGGGCTTCAATCTTGTTGGGTGGCATCGACTTTTTCTAAATCTACTACAAAGAAAAACTGTGAAATAGGAAAAGATGAGAAATTGATTGGGGCAATAGCTCTTGGATATGGAACAACACAAGGAGTACAGCATAAAGGTAAAGCAATGAATGAGCTTTGCAAAGTAGATGGAGAAATGCCAGAATGGTTTAAATCAGGCATGGAAGCAGCAATGTTTGCACCTACAGCTATTAATCAACAGAAATTTATGTTTAGATTGAATGGTAATAGAGTAACAGCAGAGAGAACAGGTGGTTTTTATTCTGATGTTGATTTAGGTATTGTAAAATTTCACTTTGAAGTTGGAGCAGGAATAGATAACTTTATATGGGAAGGGTAAAATAATAGTATAGGTAGTGAATTAAATATAAGATTTATTAGGTTCCATAATTGATATACCTTAATATAATATTAGTAACATTTATGTTTTAAGGAGAATATCAAGTGGATAATTTTAATCAGAATGATATTATAGATTTCCAGCGTGGGCAACCAGCTAGACCGCAGCCACCACAACCACCATTTCCAGGAGGGGGAGGCAGACCAGGACCCCAACCGCCAACGCCACCATCGTTTCCAGGTGGAGGTAGACCGGGACAGGGGCAGCCAACGCCACCACCATTTCCAGGAGGAGGTTCTTCAGGAAATGCACCTCGTACAGCCCCACCAAATTATACTCCTTCTAGGCAGATAGCACCATTAAGAGTTGATGCTTCTTCTATACGAAATTGTGTGGGAAGATTCACATATGTTTGGTTGAGCAATGGAGATGAATTCTGGATGTTTCCTATTCAAGTAAGTAGAAATACTGTAACAGGATTTCGTTGGAATAGATTTTTTGGATGGTCTTTTGTAGGAATATCTTTACATCGAATTGATGCATTTACATGTGTATAGATTTAACATAAAAAAGCACTACTCAGTTAATTTGATATGATGTCTCCTAAGTAGACCGGTTAAATAACCAAAATCTATTTAGGAGGTATTTTTATGAGAAGGAAAGCCAAATGTACAGTTAAAATAGCCGAAAATCTTAAAATTCAAGATTCTCGGCTTAAAGGATTTCTCTAGGGGAAGAGATCATATCAATTTAATGATTTATTCTTTTCGTGTGCGTAATATACACAAAACGGATTTTCCACAAATATATCATTAGTTTGATTTATTGTCAATCTGGCATTGGTACAACCTCCTAGGCAAGTTTCTGCATATTTACACTCCCTGCAAAATCCCTTTAATGAACATGCTTTGAGATTTCTTCGCCATGCGAAGGACTTTTCATCGTTCCATATATCTACTATAGAGCGATTCTTTACATTGCCTGTTATAAAGGAGGCATCTCTCATTGATATGCATCCAACAACATCTCCGTTATGTAATAGATCAAAGCTTCGTATCCCTGCATTGCATCCTTGCCATAGTGGCAGCTTACTACAACTTAGTGCCATTTGCCTAGATATAGCTTCATTTCTTGTATAGTAGCCGATGCTTTCTGCAAGAAGTACACTAATATCTCCTTTCTTGTTTTCTTCCAAGGAGAAATCAATCAGTCGCTCCAAATCCTCTGTGTCAATAACAGATTCCCTGTGGCTTGCAAGATTTCCTACTGGGAGTCCTGGTTGTATCTGACAACGAGTAACGCCCATCTTAACTAAAGCATCCATTAACTCAGGAAGGCAATCTATATTTTCTTTTACTATAGTGAGGTTTGTACTAGTTGTAATGCCTGCTTTATGTAGAAGTGAAAATGCTCTTTCACATTTCTCGTAGCAGCCTTCTCCTCTAACTGCATCATGTAGCTCCTTTGTTCCATTTGTACTGACAGAAACCACGCGAACTCCACTTTCAAGCATTTGCTGAATAACATTTTCATCAATTAAAGTTCCGTTTGTGACCATATGAACGGAGATGCCACATGCTGTTAATTCCTTTGCAATTATGTGCCAGTCTTTCCGATGGAGAGGCTCACCTCCTGATAATGTCATCCAAGTAGGTTTTAATTCAGCAACATCTCTGATAAATTTTAGTGCTTCCTCCGTTGTCAGTTCTCCAGGAAGCTTTCCTTTGCAGGATGAACCACAGTGATTGCAACGTAAATTGCACGCCATCGTAAGTTCCCAGACAAAGGTTTCTAAATTATAGTTCATTGTTACTCCTATCTGCCATGATTAAGGCTTGTCATTTTAGTTATACGGGAATTGTTCTAGTTACACAATATCCGCAAGATGACCATGCAGTTAAAGTAATCGGTTTTCCCGCCATAGATTCGTCAAGGTGCAGACTGCCTGTTGGCTTATAGGTGTTGTCGCTACCTGAAATAGTGACATATTCTGTATATGAGGTATCCCATTCTAGCAATATGTAAGGGTAATCATCAAAGTCAGCGGCATAAGGCTTCATAATTAAAGCAACGCTATCTGCCTGATTTATTTCAGAGTCATCCATAAATCCATTCTCAGACAGTGAAGATTCTTTCGTGCTTTGAAAGTAGTATCTTGTAGCAGTAAAAGAGTTGATAACTGGTATTAGAGTTGATAGGTTTGTAAGCTTGCCAATGTATGGAACATGGGTTGGTATATTTGCATTTGTTGAGAATGGCCTATAACTAAAACCTTTTCCTTCCGCAGAAGCATTTCCATTGATTACATACTCCAGTATGACAACCGGTTTTTTACTTGCATCACTGTTTGGTATGACATTGAAAATAACGGCTGCCTGCGTATAGTACAGCTCTTCCTCTGGGGCTCCTGAATTATCAGCATAACGGCATATAGACCAAACAGTTTTTCCGTAGTATCCGTCACGCAATACATCTCCAATTCCGTCTAAATCGGATTTTGATTGAAGAATTTGCTCAGCTCTGTTTAATCGAAAATAAGTACTGTGATTTTGAGAGTAAGGTGCTGCACCATAAATCATACGAAAATGATTGGTGGATGCAAAGAAGTTTTCTTTACGTTCAATACAACTTACCTTTTTATCGAAGGCTTCAATAAAGTATGATGAGGTTGCATCTCCTACCATAAAAATATCAGCTTCAAAAAAATCTTCACTATAAAATTTACAAGCCATGTCTGCAGCTTGTTTTGCTGTCGTACACAGTTTAATTGTATCTAGATACATATCAAAAACTGATATACCTTCCTTTGACTTATTTGCTGGTTCTTGGTTGCTATTGCTGTCAAGATAAGAATCTGCGGCAACAAAAGCAACACCATAGTCATTGACACCGGCCCATGCAGGTTCAGAGCTGTCAGGTTTTTTCCGCTTCATAGCTACATAACGTATGAGTATTTCTTTACCATCTTCACATATGGTATTTGTTTCTACTTCGGGTGTAAGAAAAATTGGTTCACTAACCAAATCACACTGCTTAAAAATAGAATTTATAGTACGTCCATTATAATCATAAAAAGAATTTCCAATTGTACACATAATAATTTCCCTCCTAATTGCATCACTAAATTACATAATCGTTTGTAAATTTTCCTGCAGCCCTAATAGTAGAGCAAAACCAAGGAACTTCAAAATCCGGTGTGGAAGAATAGGTCTTTAAGATTTGTTCATCAGTCATATAGGCTGCTTTACCAAAATCATTATTTCTAGCAGCACGTACAAGTGTATCTATCTCTTCCGTAGTAAATGCTAAACTTTGATCTCTTATTGTGTTAGGATCCCCATACACACAGAATAATGTTTGTACTCCGCTTGTTGGATCTCTGTCTATGTCGGTTAGATATAACCTATCATTACTTACCCTAAGGTCAGATAATGAAATGCTGTAGCAGTCCAAATTGTTTGTATAGATTGCTGGATTATTCTGTCCAAAATTCATGGTTACTTGTTTTACATTAGTATTTCCATTGGAAATCCAATCCGCTACCTGTTTTGCATTCCTCAAGGCGGTAGAATCATAGGTTCCGTCGGATTTCAGACAAGGTTCAGGAGGATTGGCTCCTGATGCATAGACGCAAATTTCTCCAGAAAAGCGGATCTTCACTTCTTCAAAGAATCTCTTAAATCTGCCAGGTCGGCTGAGGTGGCTGATTCCTACAAGCTCTTTTCCGGTCTTGTCTTTTCCAGTCACAATAATAACAATACATGATGTTGCTGAATCACAGTATAAAGTTACATCCTTATCTCGATTGCAAAAATAGTAATTATCTTGACTGACATAATAAAACTTAGGTGAGCCTTTTAGATTAAGAACCTGCATAACCTCCATTGGCGTGCTTATTTTTTTGCTATCGCTCATACATAAAATACTCATTCTATTTCCTCCTGTTTAATTTTAGTAAATATTAGTTTACTATATTAATAGTTTACCATGAAGACATATAGAAGTAAATGCAAGAGATGTAATATTATGGAATTTGGTCGATAGTAATAAAAGGTTTTGTCTGTTTTGTACAACTTATATGTATTTTATTTTGGAATTTTTCTGCAAAAACATGTTGCAATTTATCGAAGTATTTTTTCTTGCTATCATGTTTTCCACAAATATACATAATATAATAGTATATCTCGGAAGGGAGAGCATACAATGCCGCTTAATAATCAACTTTTTTCTATAAATACAAAAGGGGGTGTCGTTACTGTAGGCAATACGATCGGACTTTGGGGGCAAGCTTTACCCACCGATGGCACAACTGGAAACTGTTCACTTGACTCATCATCTAATCTTTTGACAATGCCCTACGGTAGCACCATACTCCGGGCTTATTTGTTTTATTCAGGCGTTTACAGAACGATGGATCAGGACATTACAGGCGACAGATATGCCCCTGTCAGCTTGATTCTTCCCAGCGGAAACATAGTCTTGATTGATCCGGAAAACTGCTATGACAACGCGGAAGCTGATAACTACTGGTATCACACATCCACGGATATTACTGCCTCCATGGAGCTGGGCGGCAACTACACAGTATCCTCGATTCCTTGTGTGCTTGGCAACAACCTTGACGAGACTTTGGGAAACGTGCGCGGTGGCTGGACAATCGTCGTCATCTATCAGAATATTTATTCTCCTGCACGCCATATTACGATTTGGGATGAATATTACCCCATTTACAACGATTACCTTGATCTCTTAGTTTCGGACTTTACCACGTCGCCCAATGGGGGACTATCCGGAAAAATATTTGCCTCGGCAAGCAACGGCAACCTTTTCCTGTCTCAGATTAATGACGACAAGAGAAACCTTGACATCGGCACTTACCTTGACCCTTCGCAACAGTCGGCTGTTATACGCTTTGATGCAACCGGAGCTGGCGCCGCTAACAATCAGTATTTTCTTGAGCTAGTTGCGCTGGAAATTGACCTTGAATATGCTGCGTTTACCCTCACAAAGAGTTCCACAACGAAATGCGAGACGGTGGGAAACGTAATTCTCTACATTATAAGCTTTACCAATGACGGCAACACTAATGCCGATAACGTGGTTGTAAGCGACAATCTGGACAGTGCAGTTTCCTATCTGCCGGATTCAATTATAGCAAATGTCCCGTTTATCGGCGACCCGTCCACGCAGATTATCTTGACCTCACCGGTGGTCCCAAATGAGACGGTTACGATTACGTTTATGGTCACCATCAACCGAGTTCCCAATTCAAACCCCATGCCCAATGTCGCGCAGGTGACCTACGAGTATGAAGCATCCCCTGGTGTTATATTATCGGATACTGTGGACAGCAATGTGTGGTGTGTCTGTATTTTAGATATTATTAGAGGTGTGCCTTTCCTTTAAAGCCCCAAGCTACCGTTACATGTAGAGTAACCAGCAAATTCCCCCCTCGACAGACGCTAATATAGCTGGGAAGCTGTGCAAAATTGTGTCGGGTGTAACAAAAACATATTCTGCTTATTATTCATATATATAAGTAGAAAACTATTTTTTGAAAGGTATATTGCAATGAAAGATAATAACATAGGTCTTTTGGCCCTTTGCGATGGAACCGACTGCTCTGGTTGCCAGCAGCCAACCCTCACAATTGCTTATCTCCCCAATGGTGGCACCGGTAGCTTTGTGGACGGAGACATTATCCCAGGCAGTAGCTACATCGTTAAAAGCAACACAGAGGTCGGTATTTCGAGAACGGGTTTCGTATTTTCTGGTTGGAACACCCAGCCAAACGGCAGTGGCGTCCCCTACCTGCCCGGAACCACAATTCACATTTCTTTCGGTCTGACGCTTTACGCCCAGTGGTCAACATTTTTCGTGACAGCACTAGATGTTACTATAGGAACCTCGTTCCGCACGGTAAACGCTTTGTTCAGATATGGATCGGACGCGCTAATTGCAGAGCCGGGAACCATATACTACCTTCTGCAAAAGCCGGGACTTCCAGCACCAGATGCGCAGACCATTATCAATTTTAATGATCAGACAGCGCTTGCTGACGGCACGGCTGTCCGGGGTCAGTTTGATGTCACATTTAGCAGGGCCGGTCAGACACAAACGCGCGTACTACCAGGCAGAGAGGTTCCGTCCCCCTATTCGGATGAAACAGGGGTAGTGGACGGATACCGCTATGTTCTCTATATTGTAGGGCAACTGAAGGGGCAAAGTTCGGACGTATCCGCCACAAGTGTGAGCGCACTAGGTATGCCATTTAACGATGGACTGGGAACAGTGGCGGAACCTTTTGGGTTGCGGGAAATTGACCCTTCCGAAATGGAAAAATGGCCGGATCTTCTGCCGGGTCACCCTATCAACCGCGCTGGCATAACCGAAACAGCCAGAATGCTTGATAATATCGAGGGTATGCTCGTCTTGTTTGAGGATACCGCCGGCGTCTACGGGCTGGACGATACACTGGGCGATGCTTATCTACTTGGCACGGACTTTGACCTTGCGGGGTATGCGGATGCGTACCAGGGCAAGGGCTGGCGACCAATAGGTAACCAAAACGCTGCGTTGACAAGTGGCGGGGCGAATCATATCTTTACCGGCGCCATGACAACCGATGGACCGCGCCACCTCATCTCCAACCTGTATATCAACCAGATATTGTCCAGCAGTGACGTCGTTTCCTATCTGGGGTTGTTTGGGTTTGCAAACAACGCCGTCATAAGCGGATTTGATATGACGGGGGCCTATCTGAACGCGCTGATTACGACTGGCTATAACGGGCATGTGGGCGCGCTGGCCGGAACCATGGTTGGAATGCTGGACACTTTTACCCTCACATCCTCATCAGCGAATGCCACCGGCTCCGGATTAATTGATGTAAGCGGTGTAGTGGGAACTTTTTACTCCACCGACTGCCGAAACATCACGCTTTCGGATGTCACAGTTTCGGTGACAGGAGGAGATGCCTCCACTGCTGGCGGATTTGCAGGCCACTTTGCCGTTATAGGTCAAACTCCTGCCACCGTCACCGACTGTACAATTACCGACGTCAATATCTCCTCGAACGGATCGGGTGGAGCCTTTATTAGTGCATTTGTCTTTATGGATACGGGTGGTGGTGCGGCCATAAGTAACTGCACGGCTTCTGGCAGTGTCACCGGAAACCTGTATGTTGGCGGACTCATTGGTCTTCTGGGAGGAAATTCCAATCGCGACCCCGCTGATTGTATTGTCAGCGAATGTTCCGCATCTGCGGATGTGAGTGGCTACAATCTAGTAGGGGGGCTAATTGGAAACATTGAGCGGGCCACCATACAAAATTGTAACGTCCTCTCCGGTGGGGTAAGCGATCTCAGTACGACAACCTCGCTCTCCCGACCATTTGGCGGTCTGATTGGCTCTTTCAGCGAGGGGAGTCTATTGAACTGCACTGCAGCTATTGACGTGCTGGTACCATTCTCCAGCAGGGCGGGGGGATTGGTCGGTACGTTAATTACCGTCTCCACAGCTTTCACCTACAACATCACCAACTGCTCTGCCAGTGGCAATGTGTCAGCCGTCTCTTATGTGGGGGGATTGGTTGGAGGGTACACTACTGGAGACGCCACCGTAACGTTCACGAATTGTTTTGCTACCGGATCGATTACCGGTTCTGCTATTGCTGACAGCGTTTCAGCAGGCGGATTGGTGGGTTCCGGACAGCTTGCGACCTACACAGACTGCTACGCTACCGGGGCGGTACAGGGACGCTCCAATTTAGGAGGATTTATCGGCGATTCCGCCACTGCACAATTTACGGGATGTTATTCGCGCGGAAATGTCAACGGCGTGGGAATCTCTGTGGGAGGATTTATTGGTGCTTCTACAGGCGCCCAGTTCTCTCGCTGCTATTGCACCGGAAATGTAACGGCAACCACCAGCAACGCAGGCGGGTTTGTAAGCAATTTCATAGTTGGCTCCAGTATTGACAACTGCTACGCCACGGGAAACTGCAAGGGTACCGGAAATGTAGCCGGATTGGTACAGGGGATTTCCGGGGGCAGCACTATTAACCAGTGTTATGCCTCAGGCAGTATCACCGCAACATTAGCGGCCGGTGGTGTTGTTGCGGCTGGTTTCGGTGACACGCCCAATCCTGTCAGTAGGAACTTTGCCTTAAATCCCCTAGTAGCAGCGGGAGGCAACAGCGTAGTGGGCTGCGTAGCAGCCAGCTTAAGCCTGCTCACCCTGACAGCTAACAGTGCCATTTCCACGCTGGAACTTACGCGTGGCGGTAATCCTTTCACACCGACACCAGGTCCCAACAAAAAAGATGGAGCAACAGTAACCCTAGACAATCTTCAGACTGCTATGGAGGATGCTGGTTGGTCATCACTTGTCTGGGATTTTTCTACAATCACAACACTTGGTCGCCCTATTTTGGTGTCACCAAGCGAGATTTAAAATTGCCACGAGTTAAAAATCTCTCAGAAAAAATTTGAATTGAACAAAATCGCTGCGCAATAGCCTGTCTAGGTTATGCGTGGCTTTTTTGAAAATAATAAATCCGAAAGTCTTTTTCAAGACTTTCGGATTTTTCATAGTGTTCCTGACTGGAGTCGAACCAGTGGCCTACCGCTTAGGAGAAGAGCCGATAGGGTGATTTTACCTATCGCAAAAGTTTAAATAATCCCCGCATTTCATCGCTTTTCACGGCCTCCTCATGTTACTATGTAAACTCGTTGCAATTGCGCTACCTAATCATCCAATATATCTATAATGTCTCTAATATCTTTTTTATATTGTTCTAGTTTCACATTAGCATCGTCAATTTCATTTTCGCATAGGTATTTGAGATTTGCTTTACATATATCTCGTACATTAGATTTCCCGGAGTAATACTAGAAGCTTTTATTATATCTCTAAAACACTACATATTAGTTACATTCCTCCACATTAACTTCAGTTGGGGCAGGTACAATCTTATCCGATTCCACGTAATAAACGAATTGATAAATATAAAGATAGACTTTTTGTGTTTTTTCATACATCTAATATCATAGTGGTATATCCAAAATAATATAATTACTATTGCCATAAGAAACAGGAATAATAAGATATACAGTATTTTCATCAATAAAAAATATATTAGTTTTATTTTCTAAAGTATCATATCCTTCAATAAATTTTGATGCTGCTTCAATAACAAAGTCCTTTTCATACATCGGATGTGAATCATATGTAATACTGCCATTTTCAATATTTTTAATTAATTCACCATCAACCGAAATGAAATCTGAAATTTGATTCATTTCCCCAGTGTTGGCATCTATTGTTACTCCGTAACAAAATTCCCTTGCATGTGATATTGAATATAAGTGACCATAATATTTTATACTAAATATATTTTCATCATATTTTGTTATTGTATAATCTGAATAATACTCCGTTATCTCACGAGTATCTCTGCCAACTAAAAAACTATCATTATTTTCAATGCTAATATCAAATAAAATTTTGTTGATTTGAGTTTCCAAATCTATATCATATCCACTGTACTCGTTAGAATAATATATCTGAGGAAATTGGATGTTAATATTTCTTTCATAATGAACATAGTTGTTCATTTCAGTCGGGTTGCTTTCAATAATGTTAGATGTGTAGATAGCATATTTTTCTGTTTCTAGGTTATAAATATTTTCATTAGTATTATCAGTGCAACCGACCAAAATTGTTGTATAAATGATCAAAAATAAAAAATTAAGATAGCGTTTTTTCATTGTTTGCCTCCTTGTATAACTTTTACAGACATATCATTTCTTATTTAAAAATCTTCTTATCAATTATATTGTTATAATAATCTCTTTTTTCTTGAAATGCTTGATCTGTGTCCCATTTGTTTACTTTGCGGCTAACATCATCAACAGAGGCTCCTGAGTCTACAATATCATTTAGTCCGCTAACAGACCAATAATATCCTGCAGTTTCCCAAGCATAATTTTGGCTTACGTAGTCACAACCGTTATCGTAAATATTAGTATACTTAGAAATATCAATCCCTAATTCTTTAGCTCCGTTCAATAGTTTTGTATATTCTCTATTAATTGTTGCTTTGTCATTGTTGTTAGGATTTTTATAAGTGGCATAGTTAGATAATTCAGGATATTCTTGTAATGCTAAGAAAATAGCAAATGCTTGATAGCCATAATCATGTGTCATATGAATATATCCTACGCCTCTATATTTACGGTCATATGATAAACCAGCAAAATATTCTTCTGAACCCCATTCGGTAAGCCCTTTACCTTGAGCTGATTCACGTAAGCATTGAGCCATAAAGTGAGCTATCTTCTCCGGAGTAGTTATTCCGTATTTTTCCAGAACACGATTAAGTTCTGCCACCATTTCATCAGTAAGTACAGAAGGATCCCAACCACAGTCAATAAGCTGTTCCCTTGAAACAATAGACGGCGATTCAGTTGTTGTTGGTGATTCAGTTGTCATTGGTGATTCAGTTGTTGTTGGCGATTCAGTTGTTGTTATATCAGAATTAGAACATCCAGTCATAAGAAACATAAGTAGCGTCGCGATACCGAGCATGAGTAGTGCCTCTATGCCTACAAAAATGGCAACAACAACAGCCACGATTGCAGCAGCAATTTCTTTCCAATGATCTTTACACCATTGACCAATTGGCTTAAGCACATTGTCGCGTAATTTTTCCCAACCATTTTTTTCACTGTCAGGTTTTAAGTATAAGTATTCCTTATAGAAATCATTCTTGCATTTATTAATGACATCAGCGGCATTGCTGTCACTGCGCACAACGGCCGTTACAAAATTCTCATTGTTTTGCTTAAGAGTATCAAGGGAAGCAATTTTCTGTTCCTGCGTATTGGTTGATGTTTGTATTGAAATCATAACATCGTCTAAATTACATACGCTTTTGTTAATTGTTAACATTTTAGTTTTAAGTGTGGATAGTTCAGATTTATAATCGGTTACTGATTTTTTAATATCTGTTATTAGTCCAGGCATTTGGTTAATTTTATTAGCATATAGAGCAATGGTTGCCATGATTTCATATCCTCCTTCGTGTCTAATTACTTTTAAATAAGTAAGTAAAATTTATTGGTTAAAAAACTTTAATATTACAAATTATACCAAAATGGTGGTAAAAAGTCAAAGGGATACCCTTAGGTGAAAACAGAAAAGAAACTCCACTAAAATAGATACCTAAATATACATATAAAAAATCCTCCAAAACGTTGTTTTATATTTTTTCATTTTTATGAACTCATTCGCTGTTAAGACTTTGCTTTATTAAACTTTTCTTCTTTCTTATTTTCGTTACCCCTTTCGCATGTAAATGGTACAATAGAAATGCTTAAAAATTCCAAAGTTAAAATGTAGGAATTTATGCATTTTTATATGTGCCATTTTTTGATATTCTTATGTAGCAAAATTACACAACGAAGGAGTTACATATATGAGAAAGGATATCGAAGAATACTTAAAGATTTTTCTAAAGGAGGACAATACATTATTGAATAAAAGTGAAATATCAAGAAGATTTAATTGTGATCCAAGAACTGTTGATAAATATATTAAAATTCAACAAGGTGTTTTGGAAAAACCTAAATCGTTTAGAGTATACCCATCATTACTAGATGAATTCAAACCTATTATTATTGATAAAGTTGATACTTATGGTGTTACAGCTATGGCAGTATATAAGTTTATTGAGAAAAGAGGTTATAAGGGTAAATATTCTAACGTTGCCAGATTTGTTAAGGAACATAAGAGTAACGAGATTAAAAAAGCAACGATTAGATTTGAGACAACTTCTGGTCTTCAAGCGCAGGTTGATTGGAAAGAAGAAATAACCCTTAGAACTAAGGGTGGTGAAACACTAAAAATGAATATATTTCTTATGGTACTAGGTTACTCTAGACGGAAATATATATGCCTTACTTCAGATAGAACTCAGGAAACTTTGTTTAGATGTATGATGAATGCATTTGAATACTTTGGTGCTACACTCCATGAAATTCTTTTCGACAACATGAAGACTGTTGTTGACCATAGCAAATCAACATTTACTAAAGTAGAGCTTAATCAAACATTTAAGTATTTTGCAACGGATGCTGGATTTAAGGTAATTACATGTAGAGCATATAGACCACAAACCAAAGGGAAAGTTGAAGCTGTAGCAAAACTTATGGATAGGCTTATTGTTTATAATGATGAGATTAATTGTTTTGATAATTTTGATGCTATTGTAAGGGAGTTCCTTGAAGATATTAATAACGAAAAATCACAGGCAACCGATGAAATACCTAATGAAAGATTTAAAAAAGAAAAAGAGTACCTTTTACCTAAACCAGACATGTATGTCCTTTATGCTTACTTATGCCCTGAGAAAACATATAAAGTACACAAGGATTCCATGATTGTTCACAAAGGAAAAAGATACTCTTACCAACCAAATATATTGGTGGCAAAGTAACAGCCAACGAAACAGATGACGGTAACTTTTGCATTTATTATAACCAAGATTGCATTGCTTGTCATCCGTTAAGTGATAAAAAATATAATTATACTCGTTCACATGTAACACAGATATTAGCTAGTGATGCTTGTAAACAAATGACTTATGCTGAGATAGATGACTTTATAGCCAATAATCTATCTGGTATGGATTACTTTTTAGGAGGATGATAAATGTACGCAAAATTAATAAATAACCTTGAAATACTAAAGATGGACAAGTCTGTTACATATATAAAGGATTATCTAGATACTGCTATTAAAAATGAAACTGGTCTTATGGAGGCTCTTATACATTTAACAGATGTTGAGATTGAATATAAGACCGCTAAGGCTTCTAGAACTCAGATAACTGTTGCTAACTTTCCTTATGTTAAAAGACTTTCAGATTATGATTTTACATTTCAACCAGCAGTAAACAAGTTGGAATTACAAGATTTAGCTACTTTAAGATTTATGGCAAATAAAGAGAACATCTTATTCTACGGAACTCCCAGTGTAGGTAAAACTCATTTAGCAACGTCTATTGGTATTGAAGCTGCAAGCAAAAGACAATTGACATATTTTATATCTTGTCATGACTTAATTCAGAACCTAAAAAAGGCTCATGAAGAAAACAGATTAGAGACACGTTTAAAACACTATAATAAATATAAGTTGTTGATTATTGATGAAATAGGTTATCTACCTATTGATAAACAAGGAGCTAATTTATTTTTTCAGCTAATAGCTAAGAGATACGAACATACATCAACAATAATAACTACTAACCAACCGTTTAGTAAATGGGGTGAGGTGTTTTCTGATATGACATTAGCTAATGCTATTTTAGATAGGTTATTACATCATTCTCATGTTATAAAGATAGTAGGTCCATCGTATAGAACTAAAAACTTTAGAGATTTGATGGGCGAGGGCAACAATGATTAAAAGATGGATACATCCATCCTTTATACAAAAATGATGTTGGAACTATTATGCATTTTTACTTTGGAATCGGCTATGTAAAACATTATTAAATTTTCAATTATTATTCAAAGAGAAATTTGAATTTGACTACTACACATTACTATATTGATTTTCGCAATTCTTCCATTTTAATGATTGTATACGATTTACAATTAAAAGTTGCATTTCATCATAATACCGATAGTTTGTAAGTTTATCCACATGTAAAGGTTTTAGTAATCCAATCTCATCATAATGGCGCAGCATGTGTATGATGATTTTTGACAAAAGCGAAAAACCTCCAATCTTTAACAAAATGTTCCCTCCTTCATATATAGTGCTCAGTTCAAAATCTCAAAATATAAAACACCGAAAACTTTAAGTTGATAAGGTTCTCGGTGTCTATAGTGTCCCTGACTGGAGTCGAACCAGCGGCCTACCGCTTAGGAGGCGGTCGCTCTATCCTACTGAGCTACAGAGACAAGTAAATGGCGACTCATAGTAAGACGCCATTTAATATTGTACTAATAAAATTAATATTAGTCAAGAAAAGCAGGAGAGGAATCATTAAAAGTTAACAAATCCTTGAAGCCATATTATTCCTTTGAAACGTCTACCAACAACAGGCTCTCCAGTTATATCATCTTTGCTAATAAATACGTTTAAAAATATGTTGTTACATTCAACAGTAATATTATATATTATTTTTTGGGAAAGGATATTAGTTACTTCTTTTACTTCTAAAATACTTCCCATTATTGAATACATTTCTGTTTCTATGCCACATGGCATAAAGTATGTTTTTACAATAGAAAAAATATCTTCAGTTCTAGCTCTTTTTGATATTAATGTATAGGTGTCCATATCGTCTAATGTAAGGTTCTCCATGGCATCAACATCACCAGCACGAGCAGCAGCAATTAACTTGTTTCTGTTAGTTGAAGTTCCTTTTAACTTCTTCTTATCTTCAGTAGTTTCTTGAATGTCTAGTATAACAGTTCCACTTATAGACAATCCAGATAAGTTTACAGAAGTAGGAGGTTTAGCATATTGATTTAACCATTTTGATCTAACATGATCAGCAATATTTTGTAAGTAAAATATTAGAGATGTTCCTACATTTAAGTCTTCACAAACACCAGCATAGGATTCGTTTCCAGAATGTTTTTCAATGCTAATTTCTTCTTCCTTTGTTGCTAGATTACCTATTGCATAAGGAAAATAATGTTCAACATTTAAAAATCCTTTGCTATCATATTCTCCGATTATAGTTAATCCAATGCCGTCACCAAATTCTTTGTTAATTTGAATAAGACTAGTGCTAGAGCTGACAGTGGTAATTATTCTAGTTGTAGGATGCATAACAGCATTCTTAATTACTAAATCTACTTGCTTTTTATTTTTTATATCAGAAAAGCCAATTGATTTTAGGTAACTATGCATACTAGCACCTCCTTTGTATGTTATAAAATTTTGCCAAACTCATCTTTATAATTTGGGTCAACATCATAATTTGTTTTAATAGTTATTTCTGGTTTCTTGCCTATATCATCTTGGAAACCTAAATCAACATTTTTATCAACAATTACTTCAGTAGATTTTTTATTTGTTATAGAAGATGATTCTGGAATTATTTCACTAATATCATTTTCTTTTTGTTTATTAAGAGCTTCGTATACATTTTTGTCATAAGTATTAGTTGGTAGTATACGCATTGTATTATTTTTTGCTGGTTGATTAATCGTTATAGAAGCTGGTTTGAATTCAGTATCATCATTAAAGTCTACAGTATCTTCTATAGAGGTGTTTACTTTAATTTCAATTTTAGCTTTTTCAGGTTTATCCTCATAATCAAAAGAAGGAGTAGGTTCAGTGATAGTAGGTCTAGGGGTACTATCTTTAAGAACATTTTCTCTAGGTTTAGTTTTAATCTCATCAGCTAATTTAGTTGAAATATTTGCATCAAGATAAATGTCTGAATTTCTTGGTCTGGTAGGTATCTCATCAGATAATGGTGCAGAATTATTTTCTTCTACTTGAGAAAATTTCTCTCGTTCTTCCTCTGTTAGTTTTTTTACGCGTGCTTCGTCAGCAACAGTTGGCTTTGGTTCTTCAGGAATAGCTTTTTCCTTTTCTCTATTTATATCTTCTGGCTTTCTAATTCTTGCCATAGGTTTAGGTGGTTCTTTAACATTGTTTTTAGTAACAACTGTCATATTCTCGTTAATTTCTTCAGTAGTTTTATTTGCACGATCTTGCTCTAATAAAGTATCAACAAGATTTGGTTTTAGTGTAAGAGCTACTTCTAAAGCTTCCTTTTCTTCATCTGATAATACTATATAAGATTCACCATTAATAATTTCTTTGGCATAAGTGAAACAACCTTCTCTACTATGCATTGAGTTAATAATAACGCCTGTGTTATTATCGTTTAGCAATGCTAGTGCAAAACTAAGGTTGCCAGTCATTTCTCTAAATGCATTATATTTAATTAAACCAGATTTATTAAAAGCAATAGTACTTCGCTCTGCAATATATTTAATATCTTTGTTTTGCTTCTTTTCGTTATTTACTATTGAGTCTATATCAGAGAACTTTGATAACATAAGTTCTTCAAGATTTCTAGCATCCTTTCCTTTGGTAAAGCGACTTAATCTTTTATTTAATTTTCCTACCTTTACCATTAATACAATTATGATTATTAATAGTATTAAAAATAAGGCAGTGATAGCAGTTATTATATATCCTAAATCAATACCATAAGATTCAATCATTTGTGTTGTCATATTAATTTCTCCTTTATTATATGATTAGAAAAATGTGATTATTTAATAGTGTAGAGCATTTCCGTTATTCGTTCTAATTCATCTTTTGAGAAATATTCAATTTCAATTTTACCTTTGTCATTACTCTTAGGTTTAATACTAATCTTTGAGCCTATTATATGTTTTAATTTGTTTTCAATATCATCATAGACAAATCCATAATCAACAGTAGCGGCAACTTCCTTTTCAGGTTTATTTGATAATAATTTTTTGATAAGTTTTTCGGTCTCTCGTACACTTAGTTTTTCATCAAAAATTTTACAAGCAATATCATATTGCATTTCTGGATCTTCAATTGGAATTAAAGTTCTTGCATGACCAGTACTTAACATATCTTCAATTAACATCTGTTGTACTTTATCAGTAAGTTTTAATAATCGCATTGAATTAGTTACAGCAGTTCTACTCTTAGAAACTCTTTCAGCAACTTCATCTTGCTTAAGATTAAATTCTTCTAATAATCTTTTGTAAGCTTGAGCTTCTTCAATAGGATTTAAGTTTTCTCTTTGTATGTTTTCAATTAATGCTATTTCAACAATTTCTTGATTTGTATATTCTTTAATAATAACAGGAACTTCTTTTAGTCCAGCTAATCTTGCTGCACGCCATCTTCGTTCACCAGCAATTAGTTCATAATAATCATTGCGCTTTATTACTATAAGTGGCTGTATTACACCATATTGTTTTATTGAATCAGCTAATTCTTGAAGAGCATCTTCGTCAAATTGTTTTCTAGGTTGCTCTTTATTTGGTTCTATGTCAGAAATTTTTACTGTCTGCTCCATAGGTTTAATAACTTCAACTTCTTTTATTACTTCCTTAATAATTTCTTTTGTTTCAACCTTTTTATTAGAATTATCTATTTGAGAGTCAGTAGGAATTAAAGTACCGATTCCTCTACCTAGACCTTTTTTTGTTGCCATATGTAATTACCTCCAATAAGATTCATTTGCTATTACTTCATTTGCTAAGTTTCTATAACTATCTGCACCAGTTGATCTTGGATCATATAAAGTTATTGGTAAACCATGACTTGGTGCCTCTGCTAATCTTACGTTTCTTGGAACTATTGTATTATATACTCGTTGCTTTAAATTATCCTTAACATTCTCTACAACTTGTAATGAGAGGTTTGTTCTTGAGTCGTACATAGTAAATACAATTCCTTCTATACGTAATTCTTTATTTAATTTGTTTTGTATTAACTCTACAGTTCGAATTAATTGAGCTAAACCATCTAATGCAAAAAATTCACATTGTATTGGAACAAGAACTGTGTTTGCAGCAGTGAGAGAGTTAACGGTTAATAAGCCTAGCGCAGGTGGACAATCAATTATTATATAATCGAATTTATCGTATAATTTTCTGAGAATCTTTTTCATGATATATTGCATGTCGGGAACGCCAACAAATTCTACTTCTAAACCAGCTAGTTCTCCATCAGTAGGAATTAAGTTAAGTCCAGGAATAACATTGATTAACATTGCTTCACCAATGTTACAGTTTCCACACATTACATCATATGTAGTATATTCTAAATTGTTTTTATCTATGCCAAGACCACTAGTAAGATTACCTTGTGGATCCATGTCTACAGCAAGAACTTTCATTCCCTTTTCTGCAAGACAAGCAGCTAGATTAATAGATGTAGTTGTCTTGCCAACGCCGCCTTTTTGATTAGCGACAGCTATTATTCTACCCATTAAGTATTTCTCCTTTGATTTGTGTATAATGTTTAATAAACAGTCAAGCTATATTATAGCACTATTTATTGATTGTTGCCATGCTTTTTTGAATGTTTCACGTGAAACAATATAAAAAATATGGAATATAATATATAATATGTTTCACGTGAAACATATATGAAAATCATTAAAGGAATGTTTCACGTGAAACATTCCTTTGCTATAAATAATATTTAAAATGATTACATTTGCTCTGGACAGTCTATACCTAAAAGTGCAAGAGATTCTTTTAACACTTTTCTTGTAATAGATACTAAAGTAACACGGGCATTTCTTAATGCTTTGTCATCTACATTGATTCGGTTTGTGTTGTAGAATTTATTAAATGCCTGAGCAACATCAACAGCAAATCGAGCAACAATAGATGGTTCATATTTTTCAGAAGCAGTAAGAACAACTTTAGGGAAACGAGAAATTTCTTTAAGTAAGTCTACTGAATCAGAATCTGTAATTAGAGAATAATCAATATCAACACCTTCAACAAAATCAGTTACAGTCCTTATAATACTTGAACATCTTGCATATGTGTATTGTACATATGGGCCAGTCTCACCATCAAAGTTAAGAACCTTGTCCCATTTGAAAGAAACGTCTTTAATTCTTTGGTTGTATAAGTCATTGAATAGAATAGCACCAACTCCAATTTTTTTAGCAGTATCTTCTTTGTCTGGCAGGTTAGGGTTTTTCTCTTCAATTATTTGTTTTATCTTTGATATAGATTCCAATAAAATATCTTCAGCATATATTATGTTTCCACTTCTAGTAGAAAGCTTAGCACCTTCTAAACTAACTAGCCCATAAGGAACATGGATAAGTTGATCTGTAGCCCAATCATTTCCTAGTAGTTCTACTACTTTGAAAACTTGTGCAAAATGAAGTTTTTGTTCTTGTCCTGTTACATAGATACATTTAACAAAATCATAGTTTTCTTTACGGTAGAAGATAGCAGCTAAATCTCTTGTTGCATATATAGAACTTCCATCTTTTTTAGTTATTAAACATGGTGCCATATCATAGTCATCAAGATTAACAATATTTGCACCTTCACTTTCAACAAGTAAATTAGCATTAGTTAGCATATCAACAATACCTTGTGTTTTATCTTGATAAAAACTTTCTCCAGTAAAATAATCAAAATCCATTCCTAATAATTCGTAAGTTCGCTTGTACTCAACAAGGGAAATATCTTTGAACCATTGCCAGATTTCAAGAGCATCTTCATCACCGTGTTCCATCTTAGTGAACCAAGCTCTTGCTTCATCCATAAGTTCAGGGTTCTTATCAGCTTCATCATGGAATCTAACATATAATTTCATTAACTCACTAACACCATCTTGCTCAACTGTTTCTTTATTTCCCCAAGCTTTATAAGCAACAATAAGTTTTCCGAATTGTGTACCCCAATCGCCTAGGTGATTAATTCTATTTACTTTATATCCAAGTTTAGAATGTATTTTATATAGTGAGTTACCTATTATAGTTGTTCTTAAGTGACCAACATGAAAATTCTTAGCAACGTTTGGAGATGAATAATCAATACATATTGTTTGACCATTTCCCATATCTGAACCACCAAAATTTTCAGTAGAAGCAACATCAATCATAGATTTTACAAAAGTATCTTTTTTAATAAAGAAGTTAAGGTATGCACCTTTTACATCTATATGATCTATAAAATCGACGCTTCCAATTATTTCCAATAAATCAGAAGCAATTATATTTGGTGCTTTTTTCATTTCCTTAGCAAGTCTGAAACATGGAAAGGCAAAATCTCCAAGTTCAGGATTTGGTGGGATTTCTATAAGTGCGTCTATGTCAGAAGCAGATAAGCTCTCTATGTTCTTTTCTAGTATTTCAACAATCTTAGATTTCATTACAATAAACCTTCCTTAAAAATATATTTATATAATAATAAAATTAATAACAAATAAAATTAGTGTTTAACGTTAGATATAGGAAAAGAGAATCTAACATTTGTACCAGAAATTAAATCGCCTTCAATTTTAATATTGCCATCTAGTAAATTAATAATCTGGTGTAGACGATGTAGTCCGCTATACCAGTTGCTTGTTAGCAAATAATCAGAATTAATTCCAACACCATTATCATTTATATACACATCAATAATATGACTACTTATATATATACGAAGAGTAACTTTGTTAGCATTGGAGTGTTTAAATACATTATCTAATAATTCACGTAGGATATTAATTAAATTAATTGTGATTACAGGGTGTATATTCATTTCATAATCAGGATATTCAGTATTAGCTTCGATAATACATTCAGGATGATTATCTCTATAGTCCATTATTAAATTATCAATCATCATCCAAATTGGCTGTTTGGTATCTATATTATAATTTAATGAATCAATAGTTTTATCAATATCACTTAAAATATTACTATATGAGTTAAGCATTTCTTTTAATGTAAGCTTTGCTCTGGATATATCTGAATTAAGTAACCAATTCAATACTTCAGCCTTATGGTTATTATTTATAATCTGTTGCTTAATATTATTGTTAAGGGTTGAAGCAATGTTACTGTTTTGATATTCTTGAAGCATTAATATATTATATCCTGTATGTTGTGTTGGAGCTTCTGTAGGCTCTTCAATAAACTCAAAACCTTCATTATCAAGAGAAGATTCATTAATAGAAGAATAGCCATTGCTATCCAATAAGATATTAATGCTACTATTTGCACGTTGAAGTTTATCAAGTCTTTCTTGTAATATGTTGAGAGAATCTTCAATGTGTAGTATTCTTTTATTAAGAGCATCTTTGGCAGAATATAAATCAGATAATTGATTATCTAGAATACGTTGCTTATCATTTATAATAGTATCGTCGCTAATGATAGGAGAAAATAAATTACGCTTAGTATCACTTTTATAAGAATATAGAGCCTTTGTTTTCTCAATCTCTTCAATCTTAATGCTTAATTCAAAAAGTTCAGTTTTTAAAGCTTGAATTAACTCTAAATTATTTATATAAGACTCATTAAAGTAATTAAGCATTTCATCATTAGAATCTTTAATTATACTTAAATTTTCAATATCGATATTAAGCATAGCGCTCTCCTTTGTAAATAGTAAAATACACCTAATTACTATCATAAACGATATTGACAAAAGATAAAAGCATAATTTAAAGAAATTATAAAAAATCTGTAAAAATACTTGACCAATGTAAAAAAATGTGATAAATTCTTATTAAGGACTACGAACGTAGTAACCGAAAAGAAGAATATTTGTAAAAATACACATTTTGTTGAATTACTACTATAGAAAAGTTTATTTTAACAAACAAAAGAAAAATGGAGGACAAGATGGACGAATATAAGGAGTATACTTCGAAAATTGTTGAGAAGAAATTCGATATGAAAATACTGTTGGATCAGTTAGATGAAGCGTGCATAGAAAAAAAGGAAGAAGCAAAAAAACGTGTAGATCGTAAGACCAAAGAAATGCGTGAAATGGAGAAAAAAGAATTAAAGGAATTAGATGAGAGATTAAACTTAGAACCTGCATTTATGGATACATTTATATATGGTCTACCTATTATGATATTTAATTTTAGCGAACCTATAATTGATAAACACATACGCGATAATAAAAAATGGGTATGGTTACTAGCTAGAGGACTTTGTGGACTTATTATAGGAATAGCATTATTTTTATCTATAGCAGCATGGGGAGAGGTAATGGGACCAGAAGCTGAGATAACAGACGGTATATATCCTATTCCGTGTTTGATAATATCTATGATTCTTATACTTTCAAATCTACCTGGCTTTGCCAAATCTGCTTATTTGGTAAATAAAAATAGATTTATTTCAGAGAATAGAGCTAGGCTTACTGAAGATAAGTATTATGAATTACAAGAGGAATATGGTAGATTCATAGCTAAACATGATTTTCCTGTAAAATGTGCATTAGTATTAATTGCATTATCAATAGTTCCAGTGGTTGCATTAAGAATGAGAGCAGACTTGTATCCTGAATTGGAATTGGAGCGTTATGGTGGATATGCAGTATGTATAATGCTTGCTATACTTGGAATATCAACAATGATACTTGTTAATTATGGATTAATGAAAGATTGTTATGAACGAATACTTTTTGGAACTATATTATATAGAAAGTATACTTTACCTAAGTATTATCAGATTTTATATTTAGTTACATTGGTGCTATGGGGACTTGCTGTAATTGTATTTTTAACATGGGGGTTAGTCTTTCACACATGGCAATCCTGCTGGTTATCCTTTATGATTTTCGGAGTATTATATGGAGCTTGTGCTGGCGCATATACAGTAATATTAGAGTGCAATAATTATTGTTAGTAAAGGGTGGTATAAGAAAATATTTCTTATACCACCCCTTTTGTTTTAAAAGTAATAATCGTTTCGTCTTCTGTTTCTACGACGTCTTCTTCGTTGAGAGTGTAAGCTTATTTTAACAATTATAAATATTAATAATATTACACCTACAATAATACCTGCAATAATAAATTTTGTTTTTACGGGAGCCTCTGTTTCCATAGTTTTTTCAATATCAGTATATGGATTGAGACTAGTTGATAGATTATCGTAGGAAATAGGTGCTTCTCCTAAGTTTTGCTCTCCATATAATAAGGTTATTTTACCAGCATATCCATTTTCATCAGGAGCATCAAAGATTTCAACTTGCTTTGTAAGCTGAGAAACATCAGCACTACTTGGTATTAAAATTGAATATGATTTATCTACTGAATATGATAAAGTGTCATGTTCAATTGTATTATTAAAATTCTTTGTTATATAATCATTTGAAGAATCATTTAAAGTATCAAATGTAAAATCAGCTAGTGGATAAGATACTTTATAATTATTATAACAATATCTAAATAATGCTCTAGTATCAGTATAGGCATTATATGATTTATTGCAACGTAAGATAACACATATTAATTCTAAGTCATCCTTTTTCGCATATGTTACAAGTGTATTCAAACTATCTGTTGTATAGCCTGTTTTACCACCTTCAGCAAATTCGTAATAATACTCAGAAGAAGATTTAAGAATCTTGTTTTTAGAATATAATTCACGGGCATCTTCATTCTTATTAGTTGGTGGTATTATATGTGATTTAGCAGAAGTTAACTCTCTAAACATTTTATATCTTAATGCATCTTGTGTAATAAGAGCCATATCATAAGCACAAGTGTAGTGATCAGGATCATGAAGACCATTTGCATTGACAAAGTGAGAATTAACACATCCTAAGTCCTCTGCTTTTTGATTCATCATATTTGCAAATCCAGGTAAGTCACCACCGATATGTTCAGCAAGACCATAAGCGGCTTCGTTTGCAGATCGGATGCTTATAGCATATAGGCAATCTTCAACACTAATTTGCTCACCTACATCTAGAGCAATATGGCTACTATCACGTTCTATACCCCAAATTGCATTATCAGAAAAAGTAACGGTTTCAGAAAAATCACTGCAATGTTCAAGAGCAACAAGCATGGTTAATACTTTAGTTATACTTGCTGGATAGTAGGCATCATAAATGTTTTTCTCGTATAATATTTGTCCTGTTTTGGCATCCATAATTATAGCAGCTTCAGCTACAATGCTAGGCTCTCTTGATGGGTCATCAGGATATTCTGTGGTAAATATATCTGTTGGAGTAGAACTAGAATCGTCACCTTCTTCATTATTTGATGTAGAAGTAGCGTATACTACAGATGAACATAGAAATGCTAAAAGCAAAGATATAATTAAAATTGATATTTTTTTCATCAGTATTTCCTCACTAGGGATTTTATAGTCAAATTATATTTTAGTACATATATTTAGAAGTGTCAATAAAGTCAAGCCCCCTTTGTAAGTTTGTAACTATGTAAACAGATTATTATGGATAAATTGCATAATTTATTATATACTATCAGTACAGAAAATTTTATAAATTATTTATAAAAATATAATGTTTGTATAAATTCATTGTGGCATAGTTGAGGAGAAATATTTTATGAAGATTTTAATTACTACAGATTTGTATTTACCTTCTGTTAATGGAGTGGTAACATCTGTTACAAATTTAGTACATGAGCTTGAAAAAATGGGGCATAATATTCGTATATTAACTATTTCTACAGAGCATAAGTCCTATAAAATAGATAATGTATATTATATTAGATCATTATCACTTAAGATATATCCAGATGTAAGGATGGCAACATCATATCATAATAAATATGTTGATGAATTAATTGAGTGGAAACCAGATGTTATTCATAGTCAGTGCGAATTTTTCAGTTTTCAGTTTGCTAAACATATATCAGATAAAGTGGAAGCACCAATTGTCCATACATATCACACCTTATATGAACAATATGCTGGATATATTGTGAATTCCCAAAGAATGAGTAGTCGTATGATTGCTATCTTATCAAGAGAAAGACTTAGATTAGTTGATGTAGTAATTGCACCAACAGCAAAAGTAAGAGAATCGTTGAGAAGCTATAAGTTGAAAAATGATATAGTAGTAATACCTACAGGCATTGAGATTGAAAAATATAAAAATCCAGATAAGATGAAATCCAGTGAATATATAAGAAAAGAATTAGATATTCCAGAAGATTATAAAATATTAGTATCTATAGGAAGATTAGGTACAGAAAAAAATATACAAGAACTACTATATAATATGAAAACACTTTTAGAGGTGGAAAGTAAAGTTGTATTTGTTATTGTTGGAGGCGGTCCAGCAAGAGAAGAGTTAGAAGAGTTAACATTACAATTGGGCATATCAGATAGCGTTAGATTCACAGGAATGGTTCCGCCAGAAAAGGTATCATCATATTATAGTTTGGGTGATGCATTTATATGTGCATCTACTAGTGAAACTCAAGGATTAACGTATATTGA
Source organism: Lachnospiraceae bacterium (assembly GCA_031547045.1). Taxonomy (GTDB): domain Bacteria; phylum Bacillota; class Clostridia; order Lachnospirales; family Lachnospiraceae; genus JAVBSN01. The sequence continues at coordinate 30,697 of JAVBSN010000050.1, read as the reverse complement.
GGCTGTTGCTAACGGATTACCATTAGTTTGCAGAAAAGATGCTTGTTTAGAAAATGTAATTATAGATGGTCTTAATGGCTATCAATATACAACAACAGAAGAATTTATAAAATATATTGTAGAAGTATTACATGAACCTTCATGGAGTGAGCAAGCTGCTTATTATGACAATCAAGTTATTTCTACATTTAGTAAAGAACATTTTGCAAAATCTATTAATGAATTATATGAGAAAATAGTTAGTTCAAAAGATATATAATATATAATTGTATATGAAAGGATCTGCATAGTATATGAATAATAGACCCACTAGTCTAAGAAAAATGTTTGTAACAAATTTCTTTAATGTAGTAGCCTTTCTAGGTATGTTTAATACTGTTGCATTTTTTCTAATACGACGTATATATAATGAAGGTTTAAAATATTTATTAAGAACTCTAGGTTATAGTTATCTTACTAAAGAAAACATGAATAAGGTGTTTTCAACTTCAGAGGGAATTATATTTATTGTGGCAGCAGTTATACTCGTAGGTCTATTTATTATCTTTGAAGCTAATGTTTTGTTTGTAACTTATAGAGCTATATATGGAAATAATAAATTATCCTTTACGGATATGATATATTACGGAACAATAAACATTAAAACAATATACATATGGAGATGGATTCCTACACTTATTGTTATAACATATATAGTTATTGTTACATGTTTTTTTGGTGTGTATCAATATATTATATTAAATAATACATATTTAACATCTATTAGATTATTCTTAAAAAGTCACAAGATTGGCTATTGGCTATATGTAGCAATAGCCTTTTTGGTTATGCTAGGTCTAGCTATAATATTTTCTCCTTTATTTATATATTTTGAAAAAAGTTCTGTTTCTAAAGGTATTAGGCAAAGTATTGATTTGTGGAAAAAGAATATAATAGGATTTTTATGTAGATATACTATATTAAATGTTATGTTAATAGATATTTTTTACTTGCTTTTAATTGGATTAAATATGTTATCGGTAAACCTTTTAAAAGAATATGTGGATATTTCAATAAGACTTAATTTGGCTATGATTATATGTGACAATATTAGATTTATTCTATTGGTAGCTTATTGTATATTAAGCATTATGTTTAATGTAAGTCTTACAGTTTATCTATATTATAGGAAACAAGAGGCATATAGAGCTAATATACCTGTATTAGAGCATAGGGCAATAAATAAAAAGAGATACTTATTTTTTGTAGGTATGATGATAAGTACCTTTGTTCTTCTATGTGTAAATACACTATATGTTATAAATAATGAAACGGATCCGTTTTTATATAGTAAAAAAAGTATGTATATTACGGCACATAGAGGTTCGTCTTTAGAGGCACCTGAAAATACTATGCCTGCAATAGAAATGGCAATTGATAATTTAGTAGATTATATTGAAATTGATGTTAGAGAAACTTCAGACGGTATTCTTATTCTTATGCATGATGCTAATCTTTCTCGAACTACAGGAAATCAACTTAAGATATGGAAGACATCTTATGAAGAAATATATAAGTTGGATGCAGGGGTATGGTTTGGGAAAAAGTATATTAATACAAAGGTTCCTAAGTTTGAAGAAGTATTAGTATATTGTAAGGATAAAAAAGTTATTTTAAATATTGAGATTAAATATAACAAAAAAACACCAGATATTACAGAACATGTTATGGAGTTAATTGAAAAATATAATATTGGGGACAAATGTGTTATATCATCAACAACTGAAGAAGTTTTAGTTGAAGTTAAAGATATTAATCCTAATATATTAACTGGAAAAATTATAACCTACGATTATGAAAATGAATATAACGATGAATATATAGACTTCTATAGTATGCGTTCAGGATTTATTACTAAGAGTAAAGTTGTTAAAATACATGGAAATGGAAAAGAAGTACATGCATGGACTGTTAATACAGTGTCAGAACTTACTAGATGTAAAAGGTTGGGAGTAGACAATATAATTACAGATATGCCTCTACTAGCTAGAAGTGTGTTTGTTGAAAATAGTGAACCAAGTACTATGTATGAATATATAAAAATATTAATAAATAAAGAATAAGGACAAAATAAAAGACCGAAAACCTTATTCAAATAAAGTCCTCAGCCTCTTGGAAATGCGCCTCCAGGGATTCGAACCCTGCACACCCTGATTAAGAGTCAGGTGCTCTACCGAATGAGCTAGAAGCGCATATAATATGTTGCTTTTGTGTAGCAACAAAAATGATTATATAACATAGAAAAAGAAAAAGCAACCCCTAATTTCAAAAATATACATAGAAAATCCCATGTAATATCAAACGAGAAAGCGATTTGTTCAATATTATATGGGATTAATATTTTATAGCTTTTTATCAAGTCGACTCAGTTCCTTCTTCACTTCCTCAAAACCAGAGCCTATATTATATAAATTCTTATACAATTTCTTATTTGAATAAAGCCTAGAATTTAACTTATTAGCAGTATTACTTTTAGAAGCCGCCATAATAACACCTGTTTTTATAATATAATATTCTATAGATAAAAAAATGATACCGCTTATCTACTAGCTACAAGTCTATTAATAGGTTTTCCTTCTGCTGAAAACTTAGTTTCATATTCAGTCATAATATTACCTACAGCATATTCGCTATTATGTAAGTCATAAGTGTAATTATCTATATTCCAATTAGCCTCTGGAACTTGTAGAAGAGAAAAATCAAATAATTCTCTATTATCAGTCTTAAATATTACCTTCCCATCAGGAATTAATATATTATTATATCTAGCAAAAAATTGTGTAGATGTCAATCTTCTCTTAGCATGTCTATCTTTAGGCCATGGGTCTGAAAAATTAAGATATATTTGGCTAACTTCGTCTTTGTCAAATACCTCAGTAATATTTTCTGCATCCATCCTAATAAAATATAAATTATTTATATCAAGGTCTTCACGCTTTTCAATAGCTCTAACAAGTACACTTGAATATTTCTCAATACCAATATAGTTTATATCAGGATTGTTTATAGCTAGTTGAGTTATAAATTGTCCCTTTCCCATACCGATTTCTATATGAATAGGATTGTTATTGCCAAAAAGTTCATGCCATTTACCCTTTAATGATGTTTCATCCTTAACTGTATATTCACTACTAACTATTAATTCTCTTGACCCTTTAACGTTTCTTAATCTCACCGATGTTCCTCCTAAATAAAAGTAAAAAGCTGATAAGTAAAAGTCTAAATACTTCTACCTATCAGCATATAATAGCTTATTTAATTAATAAAATCAATATTATATATAGAGTTTATTAGCTGTTTTTAATTACAACACCTTCAAGAACATCAGCAACATCTTCACAAGCATCAAGACAGTCTTCCATGTGTTTATACACTTCACGCCATCTTACTATTTCTAAAGTGTCTTTCTCCTCTGTGAAAAGCTTATGAACATCACTACGATATAATCTGTCCCCTTCTTCTTCGATTGTATTAATCTCAATAATCTTCTCAGATAATACCTTTGATTTTCTGAAATTCTTAAATTCAGAAATAGCAATTTTCAAAGAGTCACATGCTTTAACGATCAACTCAATATGAGTAGACGCTTCTTGTCTCATAATCTTAATATCAAATACATAAAACTTATAAGCAATATCTTCAATTAAATCAACTATATCATCAATACTTTTTGCAATTGCAAGAATATCTTCTCTCTCAATTGGGGTAGTGAAAGAACGATTAAGTTGTTGGTAAATCTTGTGAAAATGTTGATCAGCATTATGCTCTATTTCATGCATTTCGCCAGCCTTTTCTTCAGTCATAGCTTCATAATTAACTACCATATCAAGAAGCTTTGCAGATGCAGAACATGCAAATTCTGCTGATTCAATAAACATATCAAAATAATTTTCTTCTTTAACTCTAGCCATAGTTTTTCTCCTTTAAAATATAAGTAAAAATAATTTCGCCATTAAGTAACTTATTAGCATACAACCAGGGAAGGTTAATACCCATGCAAGTACCATATCAAGGACTACTTTCCAGTTAACATCAGAAAGTTTTCTTGAAGCACCAACACCCATAATTGCAGTTGTTTTTGTGTGAGTTGTACTAATTGGAATACCAGTAAGTGAAGCAAATAGTAAACAACATGCAGCAGCCATATCAGCAGAGAAACCTTGATAGCGTTCTAGCTTAACCATATCCATACCTACTGCCTTAATGATTTTATATCCACCAATGGATGTACCAATACCCATAACTAATGAACAAAGAACCAATACCATAAGACCTTGCGGACTAAAAAAATCAAATACTAATTCTTCACCAGCGTTACCACCTTTTGCTAGGAATATACCTAACATAAAAATTGCCATAAACTTCTGGCCGTCTTGAGCTCCATGTAGGAATGCGTTAATTGCACCAGAAATAATTTGTCCACCAGTAAAAAACTCAAAAGTCTTTTGGCGGTTAACGTGTCTGAATAAAAATTCAACTAGTTTTACAAATGCATAACCAAATCCAAAACCGATTATTGAGGAAATACCAAGTCCCCAAAATACTTTAACCCATTCAGCTAGGTTAACAGCACTAAAACCACTAATTGCAATACCGGCACCAGTTACACCAGCAATAAGTGCGTGACTTTCGCTTGTTGGAATACCAAAATACCAAGCCGCCACAGCCCATAATACTATAGCAAAAAGTGAAGCAGCAAGTGCTACTACAGAATCTGATCCAGTACCAAAATCTACCATCTTTCCAACTGTTGTAGCAACCTTTGAACTAACCATTGTCATAAGTAGAAGTCCAAAAAAATTGCAAATTGCAGCCATAATAATGGCAGGTCTAGCTCTCATTGCGCCTGTTGATATTACAGTGGCAATGGCATTTGGCGCATCGGTCCAGCCATTTACAAAAATAACGCCTAGAACCAAAATAACTATTATTACTAAAGCCATGATTTGTTTTACCTCCTAAAATTTCAAACTATCCTATTTTCAAGATAATTGTAAAATAAAATCTAATTATAAGTATATACACAGGGTTTCAGATATACAAGTAAAGTGTTTGTAAAAAATAGGTTAAAAGTAGGTCAAATATGGACATTTTAATATGATTAACGTATAATAGTAAACAAGGCTTAAGGTTACATAATGTCGATAAATAGTAGGAGAAATTATTATGATTAATACGCGGAATATAACTATTCAAAAAAAGCTGATATTTTCTTTTGCAATGGCAATTGTGTTAGCATTTACAATCGGAATTATTGGCTATATTAATATTATGGATGTTAGTGGGTTAGTATCGTATAATCAATTTATTGTTGCTAAGCCCTTAATTTATTTGAATAAAATTAATTTTGACTGTGGACAGGCAAGAGCTGCAGTAAGAGATATGGCAATATCCACTGATAGTAAAGAGAGAACACAGCTTAATAATGAAATTAATGGCTATCTTGATGATATTCAAGAACAGATTAGAGAATACAAAGAAACTTTAGTTGATAACGGTCAAGAATATTCTATAGAATATGATAGTGTTATTGAACTTGAAGATACAATAACAGAATGGTCCCGAGAGATGAAAGTAACAGCAGAATTAGCTTTTGAGAACAAGGATGAAGAATCATTAGAACATCTATATCAAGAGGTTATTCCCAAAGGTCTTGATGTAAATACAACAATATCAGATCTTGTAAGTATGAATGAAGATCAAGCTGTTTCTAGCCAAGAAACAGCAGAAGTAACTTTTAGTCAAGCAATTATATTAATGTCTGTTATCTTTGCTGCAGTTTCTGCATTACTTATTATAATAGCAATGTTGATTATAGATTCAATTGTTACACCGGTTAAAGCGATTGTAGAATCATCAGAGAGACTTGTTCATGGAAATACTGAGATTAGTTTTTTTGATGAAGCAAAGGATGAATTAGGGCAGGTAAGTAGAGCTTTTAATAAAGTAGCAGTTAGTATATCAGAGGTATTTAGTGCTAATAATCGAATGATACAAGCTGCACAAGAGGGGCATTTAGATAAAAGAGAAGATGTATCTAGGTATGAAGGTGATTTTAGAAAGATTGTTCATGGATTTAATATAACAATGGATGTATTCTGTAATCATTTTGATGTTATGTCAGAAGGAGTAGCATTCTTTGATTTTAATAAAGAATATGTATATGGCAATAGAGCTATGGAGGATTTCTTTGCATTTTCAGAATTTGACATATTAGAAGAAAATCTTTTTGATAAATTAATGCTATGGTCAGAAGATAATTTATTGAAGCAACAGATTGATATAATCTTTTCCGAAGAAGGCGTTAAAGAAATATTGCCAATTGTTATTTCAGTTAAAGATTCTTCGTCTGATGAAATAAGAGTATATAGCCTTACTATGCACAGAATGATAGGAGATAATATAGAAGTTCCATTCTTTTGTGTAATGATGGTATTAGCGGATATTACAGAACCGACAGTGGCTAAGATTGACGCAGAAAGAGCTAATAAGTCTAAATCAGGATTTTTATCTCAAATGAGTCATGAGATTCGTACTCCAATGAATGCAATTATTGGAATGACACAGGTAGCACGACGTTCAGAGGATATTCAAAAAGTTAGAAAATGTATGGAACAGATAGAAGTGTCATCACATCATTTGTTAGGATTAATTAATGATCTTCTGGATATGTCTAAGATAGAAGCTGGTAAAATGGAATTAAGTGAAGAACCAGGTGATATAAATGATAACATTGATTTTGTTGTAGGTATTATAAAGTCTAAAGCAAAAGAAAGAGATATTAATATTATTTTAGATGTTGATATTGACCATAAATGTGTTATGATGGATTCTCTAAGACTTAATCAGGTATTTATTAATTTAATGTCAAATGCTATTAAATTTTCTGAAAATGGTAAGGATATTATATTATCAGCTAGGAAAAATTTATGTGAAGATGGAATGATTGAATATAGATTTTCTGTAAAAGATCAAGGTATTGGTATGACCAAAGAGCAGACAGAAAGACTATTTGAGTCATTTATGCAGGCAGATATTAGTATTACTCGTAAATATGGTGGAACAGGTTTAGGGCTTTCAATATCAAAGAGTATTGTAGAGATGATGAATGGTAAGATATGGTTAGACAGTAAGATTAATGAGGGTAGTACATTTTATTTTACAGTTAAACTCTTAGAGGCTAATCTATCAAACCAGCAATTGAAACATATTTATGAAGAAGTAGTAGATGTTGAAAAAGTTGATCTTTCAAATGTTAGGGCTCTTGTGGTTGACGATGTAGAAATTAATAGAACAATTTTTGCAGAATTACTGTTAGATACAGGAATACAGATTGAAGAAGCAGAAGATGGTCAAGAAGCACTTAACATGTTTATAGAATCAGATATTGGTTATTATAATATTATATTTATGGATATGCAGATGCCTGTTCTTGATGGATGCTCAGCAACAAAGGAGCTTCGATTAATTGATAGATCGGATGCAAAAAACGTTGCAGTTATTGCAATGACAGCAAATGTGTTTAAAGATGATATTAGACGTACTATAGAATCAGGCATGAACGGTCATATTGGAAAACCAATTGATCGAGAAAGAATTATTAAGACCATTGATAGTATGTTAAACAGTTAGTGATAAAATTTAATTATGCCAGTCCACATGGGCTGGCTATTATATTCACAAGATTAAAGACTATGTATATTATAATTAGTAGAATAGATGGGAATAGAAAATATGGTGGATTTTTCAGTAAACTCTATGAGAGAATGTATGATGGGAGCTACATTTGGTCTTGAGAGGGAAAGTATAAGAGTAGATGAAAAGGGATATATTTCAAATGTGAAACATCCTTTTGGAAATATGAATGGAGTAGATAGAGATTTTTCAGAGAGTCAGGTAGAATTTATTACAGAAGTATATAATTCAATAGAAGAAGTTGTAGATAATTTAAAGGAGCTTACAGTTAAAGCCCAAGATAAATTGTTGGAATTAGATAACAGAGAGTATTTGTGGCCTTTTAGTAATCCACCTTATATTAAAAATGAAGGGGATATAAGGATTGCACAGTTTGATGAAACGCAAGAAGAAAGAACTAGATATAGAGAGTATTTATCAGAAAAATACGGAAGAAAGAAAATGGCTTATTCAGGGATTCATTTTAACTTTTCATTTTCTGAAGACTTTATAGAAACAGCTTATAATATATATAATGTCAAGAATGATACATATACTAGACAGGAGTATAAAAACAGCTTATATCTTGATGTAGCAAGAACTATGTCTAAGTTTAGCTGGTTAATAGTCTATCTGACGGGGGCAAGTCCCGTGCTTGATGGTTCGTTTTTTGATGAAAATGATTTAGGGAAAACAATTAATCTAGATATGTCTTCAATGAGAAACAGCATATACGGTTACTGGAATAATTTTATTCCAATAATAGATTATGAAACAGTTGATGGGTATATAGATAGTATTAATGAGTATATAGAAAATAAGGAATTATATTCAGTTGCAGAATTATATTTACCAATAAGAATAAAACCTAAAGGAAAGAATACTCTAGAGAATTTAAGAGAAAATGGTATTAATCATATAGAATTTAGAATGTTAGATGTTAATCCACTATATAAAACAGGTATATGCAAAGAGGATTTATATTTTATACATTTACTTGTATTATATCTTTTGCAGATTAAAGATTATAAGTATACAGCTAAGGAGCAAGAAGAAACTATTCAGTTGCATAAGATGGCAGCAAGAAGAAATTTTGAGAATGTAAGATTAGTAATGGATGATTCAGTACAGACAACATTTAAACATTATGTTCTTGAAATATTAACTGATATGGAATCATTCTTTGATTGGGTTGGCATAATAAGTGCAAAGAAATATATTAATTATCAAAGAAATAAAGTATTTAATCATGGTAATAGGTATAGTGAAATTATAGAGAAGATGTGTACAGATGGATACGTTAAACAAGGATTAAAATTAGCTAGAAAATATTCATTTAGAGTAGTATAAAATTAACGACCATATACTTTTGTATATAAAGTATATGGTCGTTATATTTTACATTGAATTGTTTTAATTATACAGATTCTTCTGTAGGTGATTCGTATATTTTAAAAGTAATAATAGTTTTGAATAAATCACCATCTAGTTGAATGGTAAAGGTTCCATTTTGTAATGCTGTTAAATCCTTAGAAATAGATAATCCTAATCCGCTACCTTCAGTAGTTCTAGATTCATCACCACGTATAAACCTTTCAGTAAGTTCATCAGGACTAATATTTAACTGATGATTAGATATATTCTTAATTGATAAAATCAAAGTATCATCATTAGAAGTTAAATCCACATATACTCTTGTTCCAGGCATTGCATACTTATAAATATTTTGAAATAAATTTTCTAGTATACGATAAGTCCTTTGACCGTCAGCATATATAACAGTATTTTCAGTTGCTATAGAATCTACTACAGTTAAATTTACTTCTGAAAATTTATCTTCAAATTCTCCAATAGTTTGGTTAAGTAACTCAGTAAAATTAAGTGATACTAGGTTAAGATCAATATTTCCAGTTGTAACCTTTGAAGCTTCTACAAGTGCCTCAGTAAGGTATTTAAGTCTATTAGATTTCTGATCTAAAACATCGATATAGTGTAAAATAGTTTCATCTTCTATATTCTCTCGCTTTAATAAATCAACATAATTAATAATTGAAGTTAAAGGTGTTTTTATATCGTGGGATACATTAGTAATAAGTTCAGCCTTAAGTCGTTCATCTTTAATAGATGTTTCAATGGCTTTTTGAAGACCTGCTCCTATATTGTTAACATTTTTGGCAAGTTCAACCTGTTGACCGTTAAGGTTTGCAGTAGCAACTTTATAATCTAGATTACCACTTGCAATTTCTTTTATTGCAGTAGTTATTTTTGCTAAACCATAGGCATCATATATTTGAATTGCTCCAGCAAATATAAGAACTATAAAAAATATAATTATAAGGAAGATAGAGACAATATCTTTAAAATTAGCTGCGGAAACAGCTATAAAAAATACCAGTACTAATAATATTGCTGAAAAAATACTAAATATTAAACTAGTGCGGAAAGTTGCACTTTTTCCTTCAATAAACATCTTAATAAACTTTTTAAGCCGTAGTAAAGATTTATAAATAAAACTTTGCTTAATAAGTTTGGATGTTTTAATGAGTCTAGTAAGAGATAATCCTGTACACAATATAACAAACTCACAAATTAGTAATAATATTGTTACTATAACAAATTCATATATAGAATATGAACAGCTTGGATCAAGGCAATCAAAAATGTTAAAACATGAAAGCATGAAAACAAAAATGGATACAAAAAATGGTATAATAGTTATTTCACTAAACACATTATCAAAGCGATAAAGAGTTATGGACTTATTATCTCGTTTTGTTCTACCAGTAACGGACATTAATGTAGCAAAACTAAGGATAGCAAGTAATATGCTTATTACTGTAATAATTATAATTGGTTTGTAGTTAATAAGTGCATATTCAAATAAAAATTCATTTTTATAAAATACAGAATAATTATAACTAGAAGCATCTTTAGGAACTCCAAAAGCAATTATACCTGATGCATGATTTGCATTAGGTAGGTACTCTGAAAAGTCGCTAAAGTTAAAGGTTAATGAAGAATCAAGAGTATCAGTTGTTTTGTTGTAGTAAAAATAATATGAAGAATTATCAATAACATTTTTATATGATGGAGTAATTACACCTATGTTGTGGTTAGATATATTAGAGTATGATGTTGGTAATCCATATCCTGATATATAAAACAGTAAAGAAGAATTTTGGATGTCATTATATAAGTAATTAAAAGTATTCTTATACGACCAATAATTTTCTACAATATTATTTACAACTGTGACATAATCTTCGTATGGAGTAAGTAAAATACCTTCTTCAGTAGTACTATATGAAGAAACTTGTTCTGAATTAAATACTAATGCAATATCATTTGTAGTACCCATCCAGCCTACTTCTGATGAGAAGAATTCGTTTTCATTAGGAGAATATACTAATATATAATTAGCTTTTGAATAGATATAGGCGTCTGAAGAAAATTCGTCTGAAACTAATGAACCATCACTCTTTTGATTTTGAATACCATACTTCATAATTAAATTGCCATAGTCAGAATAAGATAAAATATAGTAGCTATTAGTCTCTGAAATCTCTGAATTAATTGTAGTTAATGAAGAAACGCTATAATCTGTTCCTATAAAATCGTTACTTTCATCAGTATTAACTATTGTTATTTCTGATTTGCCCTCAGAAGGATATGACATAGAAAAGGTATATGGAATATGAAGGTTATACCTATTTTCATCTAGGAATGAATATGAATAACTAATATAATTGTTGGTTTTGTAGTCAAATAATGTTATAGCCGCACTATCCTCATCTATATCTTCATAGTCACTAAAGTCATAAAGTTCTTTAATGTTCTGTAATATTGATGTAGCTTCAGCTTTAAAAGTATTATTAAAATATGATGTTTCATAGTAAGAATCACAATCTGCATCTGAAAAACTAAATGTATTATTTAAAGTATATAATGTGATGCCGCCCAAAACTGCTAGAGCGAGAGATATTATAAAAACAAATCCAGATAGACCCTTAAAAAATCTAGAGTATATAAAATCTTTCATAAAAGACCTCCTTGTATTTTTAATTTGCTTGCAATGTACTGCCATCGATGGCATTTATTGTTATAAGTCCCCAATTATCATAATTATAAAAAGTCCATGCAGGAACTAGAGTATATTCTCCTTTTTTTGCATCTGTGGTTACTAATGATAGACCTAACTGTATTTTTGATACTACAAGATTTCCACTTTCCATTTTATAAATAGGTTCATTACCATAAATTTCAATCATTTGATCTTCAAATATTAACAAAATATCGTCAAAAGATAGTAGGGGTGTAGAATCTGTGGAAATAGAGTCTATAACTGTAGGAGCATAATACTCCATTGATACAATCCCTGAGTCCATAACTATAAAAGATAAGCTCTCAGAACCAGGAACAAGTTCATCAGTACCTTCAAGAAAAAGCTCACCTGGTGAACCGGAAAAAAGATAATTAAGTGATTTGTCATTTACTGTTTTACCATATGATATATAATAACCACATTCTCCCATATCAAGCCAATAGTTAAATAAGTAGCGATTCAAATAAGCTTTAGTTGAAAGATTACTTATATTAATTACAGACATATCTTGAATACCTAATTGTCTAATCATACTATCACATAACCTAATTGCATCTTCTTCAGTATATACACATGGATTTGGGATAGATGAAGGAGTTCTTCCATATAATTGGCTTTGGTAAGGATCATAAGTCACTTGTTCATAAGTGAAATTCTTCCATACTACAGTATCTGGTGAATTTAAGTTTATTGTAAATGAAGTTGTTTTTGCACTGTCAGTTTTATTAAATACTAAAGTATACGGAACATTGCCATAAGAACCTTCTAAAGAACAGTCCATAAATCGGTTTTCCAATTCAGGGTTAGGTGTTTCACTTCCACTATACTCAAGATATTCTTCATAGGTATAGCAAGGATCATAGGTGGTATCACATCTTAGTAAACTATCTGTAGGTGCATTAGTCTTAAGGTTTATATAGTAGTCAATGTCTCTATCAATAAAGGATATAATATTACTATAATCAGCATCAGATACAATTGAAGGCTTGTTTTCAATAATATCTTCCTTGTAACCATTAAGTTGATCTATAATTTTATCTATATAACTAACTGAGTATTCTTCAGCATAAGGTTGATTGTGATACTCAGAATTATCAAAAAAGGAATCAGCATAAGCCTTTATATCATCTTCTGTAAAATCATATCTTAGTAATGAGACAACAGGAAAAGAATCAGTATCATTTCCAATTATATCTGCTTCAATTCTAAGAAATGTAGTACCATCTCCATCTTCTATAGTATCCTCTAGTCTGCTAATTTGTGCACTAGTTGGAATATCAATATCTTCAGTGGCTCTAAGCTTAATAATAATTATAACGGTAGATATTATTATCATTACTAATAATATAGGAACAAATATTTTATATAGATTCCTCATGTAATCCCCCTTTAATTATCAAGTTTATCCATTTTATATCCTACTCCCCACATCACTTTGATATATCTTGGATTCTTTGGATTAATTTCAATCTTTTCTCGTATTCTCCTAATATGTACGGATACAATGTTATCAGTTGCATACGCATCTTCATCCCATATACGTTCGTATATTTGGGTAGAAGAAAATACCACACCAATATTTTCTAATAGTAATTTAACAATTTTATATTCTGTTGGAGTAAGATGAGCATCTTCACCAGCTATTGTTACTTTCTTCTGTTCGTCATCTAATACTAAATCACCATTTATTAAAATATTTTTATTTTCCGATGGAAGGCTTCCAAGCTTTGTATATCGTCTAAGTTGGGATTTAACTCTAGCCAATAATTCTAGAGGATTAAATGGCTTAGTTACATAATCATCAGCCCCTACATTTAAGCCTAAAATTTTGTCAATATCCTCTGATTTTGCTGAAAGCATTATTACAGGAATACTATAAGTTTTTCTAAGCTCCATAGTTGCATGTATGCCATCTAAATTGGGCATCATTATATCTATAATAAGTAGATGTATTTCGTTAGATTTAATAACCGTAAGAGCTTCCAACCCATCATAAGCTTTAAAAACATTGTAACCATCCTGTGTAAGATATATTGAAATTGCTTCTACGATTTCTTTGTCATCGTCACATACTAAAATATTCATCATAATTTAATCACCTCATTTCTATTTTAACCTAAGTGAGGAAGCATATCCACTAAATTCTAAAAACAATCCTTTCATTCACTATGGTAATAGCATACCAATATGAAATGAAGAAATGGTTGAATAGAAAGTTAAGAAAATCTTACAAAATCATATGACAATGGTGTCGTAGTATGGTAAAATTATTATGAAAATGTCCAGAAAAGGGGTGAAATGATGAAAAAGATAGAGGACTACGTGAGAAGCATACCAGATTTCCCAGAAGAGGGCATTATTTTTAGAGATGTAACATCTGTATTGCAAGATGCAGATGGTCTTAAGTTAGCAATAGATTCTATGCAAGACTTGATTAAAGATGTAGATTACGATGTTGTTGTAGGAACAGAATCTAGAGGTTTTATCTTTGGTGTACCTATAGCGTATAATCAAAATAAGCCATTTGTACCAGTTCGTAAGAAGGGTAAATTACCTTGTGAGACTATTGAAGCAGAATATGATCTTGAATATGGCAGTGCTATTATAGAAATGCATAAAGATTCTATAAAGCCAGGACAAAAGGTAGTTATCGTTGATGACTTAATTGCTACAGGTGGAACAATCAAAGCCAGTATTGAACTTATTGAGAGCTTAGGTGGAGAAGTTGTTAAGGCTATTTTCTTAATGGAATTAGCAGGACTTAAGGGAAGAGAAAAATTAAAGGGTTATGATATTGGGTCAGTTATAACATATGAGGGGAAGTAAAAGGAAACCAAGAGGAAAGTAAAACAAAAAGGAGACAAGTATGTTATAAAATATTTTTAAGTTAAAGGAAAACAACACAAGCGTTAAGGTTGAAGTATTAGCTGGACTTACAACATTCATGACAATGGCATATATAATTGCCCTTAATCCTAACTTATTAACAGGATTTTTAGTTGGAACTCCATTATGGACTGGTGTATTTTTAGCAACAGTTATTTCAGCAGGTGTTGGAACATTGTTAATGGCATTTTTAGCTAATAAGCCATTTGCATTAGCTCCAGGTATGGGACTTAACTCATATTTTGCAGCAGTTGTTACTTCAATTGCTGGAGTTACTATTTATGAGGATTATGATAAATATGTTGAAGGTTTTGGTGCAGGTCTATGTATTATATTAATTTCAGGTATATTATTTACAATTCTTACGTTATTAAAGGTTAGAGAAAAGATAGTAGATGCTATTCCGAAGGGAGTACGTATTGGTATTCCAGCAGGTATAGGCTTAATGCTTGTAAACATTGGTTTAACAACTAATGCAGGTGTATTTAATGAAGAAGGAAATGCATTTTATATGTTAACTAACTTCTTTGGTGATGGACCAAGTGCTACAAAAGCAGCTATGGGAGATGCTTATTCAACAATGGTATTATATGTTATAGCATTTTTTATTGGTCTATTCTTAATAGCAGTATTAAATCACAAAAAAGTTAAGGGTGCAATTCTTTTAGGTATGCTGGGTTCATCAGTAGTATATTGGATAGGATCTTTTATATTAGGAAGTAATCCTTTTGAAGTACTTAGAGATGCAAGTTTCGTACCAGCATTTGGTGATATGGCTAGTACAACATTATTTAAATTTAATTTCTCACATTTATTTGATATAGGTGTATTTACAGCAGTAATGACTATTATTTCGTTCTGTATGGTAGATATGTTTGATACAATTGGAACATTATATGGTACAGCTAAGAGAGCTAACATGCTTGATGAGGACGGAAATATGCCAAACATGGGTAAGGCAATGTTATCTGACTCATTAGCTACTTGTGTAGGTGCTTGTACAGGTACTTCAACAGTTACTACTTTTATTGAATCTGCATCAGGTGTAGAAGAAGGTGGACGTACAGGATTATCTTCTTTTGTAACAGGTATATTATTCTTAGCTTGTATATTTATTGCACCAATTGCAGCATTAGTTCCTGCACCAGCAACATCAGCAGCACTAGTATTTGTAGGCGTTCTTATGATGGGATCATTAAAAGAAGTTGATTACACTGATTTCACAGAAGTTGTTCCAGTTGTCCTTTTATTAATCTTCATGCTTGGAACATCAGGAATTGGAAATGGAATTGGAATCGGTCTTATAGCTTATACAATTCTTATGATTTGTACAGGAAAAGCAAAGAATATATCAGTATTGACAATTGTTCTTTCAGTGTTATTTATTGCTAAATTCTTTATTACATTTTAATTATTAAATAGTATGATTTTTGGGTAACCTAGGAGTATAATTCCTAGGTTACTGTTTAATTATGGGTTAATAAGTTATAGGTAAAAATGCTTGTATGTAATAAATTCTTAATTTGACTAATAGAATAAAAGAGGGTATTCTACAAGTGCATACTATTATCACTTAACGACTGGCAGAGAACTTAGTGATAGTCAGAGAATTTAGTGGATATGGTATAACAAAAAACAGAAATATTATGTAGAAAATATACTTAATATTTAGGAGGCAAGATTTATGAAAAAAATAATGAGAAAAATATTAGCATTAAGTTTAGTATCAGTTATGATACTAGGAAATGGAATTATTTCAACAGCAGAAGAAGTTGGTTCGGGGGATGTTGATGAAGTAATAACAGAAGCTACGACAGAGGTAGCAACAGAAGAGCCAACAGAATCAATATTAAAAGAGGCAACTGGAGCAGAGACAGATACGCCAGAAGTTATTTCGCCAGCTACAGCAACTTCAGATGTATATGTTGCATTTGGTGCAGACTTATCAGCAGATCAAAGAAATACTGTAATGAGTATTTTGGGTATTACAGAAGATCAATTAAGTGGATTTGCAGTTGGAGAAATAACTAATGCAGAGGAACATCAATATTTAGGTTCATACTTAGATGCAAGTGTAATTGGTAAAAAGGCATTATCATCAGTTATGGTAACAAAGAAAGAAGTAGGATCAGGTATTACAGTTACAACAAAGAATATAAATTATTGTACACCAGGTATGTATACTAATGCATTAATAACAGCAGGAATTGCTGATGCAGAGGTAATGGTTGCAGGACCATTTGATATATCAGGAACAGCAGCTTTAGTAGGTGCAATGAAAGCATATGCAGCAATGACAGGAGAAACTGTTTCACAGGAAGCAATGGATGCAGCAGTTAATGAAATCGTTGTTACTGGAAAAATAGCAGATAGTGTAGGTGATTCAGAGAAGGTAGAAGAGCTTATAGCATATGTAAAGACTAAGATGGTAGAAGAAGGCTGGGATGATCCAGATAAGATTAGAGAAGCTCTTGATGATGCAGCAGATCAATTAGATATTACTCTTACAGATGCAGAAAAGGATCAGATAGTTGATCTTATGACAAAGATAAGTGATTTAGATCTAGATATTGATTCAATTAAAGCACAAGCTTCAGATTTATATGATAAGGTTATGGCACTTGATATTGATACAAGTGGAATTGGAGAATTTTTCTCAAATATAGTTGATGCAATAGTTAATTTCTTTAAAAATTTATTTAGTTAGTAGAATATAAGGCGAGTAGGTTCATGAAATATAGAATCTACTCGATTTTTTTGTAATTATTTATAGAGGATTGATTATACTATACCATATCCACTAAGCTCGAGAATACCTTGCTAAATGATAATAGTATACTATTATCACACAAAATCTATAGATAAAATATAGGAGGATGATAATATGATTTTTCAAATACAGGAAAATATATTAGAGAATGTAGATATAGAAAATGTCAAAGAAGGATTAGTGGCCACAGGATATATTGGCTTTGAAGAATTTGAAAAAAGCTATGAAAGTTTTGGATTTTCAGAGAGTAATTATAATGAATGTAAAATACATTCTACTAATTTTAGAAATAGTATTGAAATATATGATGATTATACATTTGGCCTAGTTAATCTATTAAATCTAAGGGATGTTTTTGGACCAAGAGATAAGTTTGCCTTTTTTATTAAAAAGAATCTGTTTTTGTTAGTAAATATTGAAGATGCTGATAGTAGTACAAAGAAAATATTTGAAACTTCAATTAATAGGTTTAAACCAGAGAATATAACTCTTGAAAAGATAATATATGGATTCTTTGATGGACTTATGTATGATGATAATAAAATAATGGAAAATATAGAAATTAATATAAGTAATCTTGAAGATAAGATTCAAGAGGATCATATAGAAAAGATATTTGTAAGTGAATTAATAGCAATTAAAAAGGAACTTATAATGATTAGAAATTATTATGAGCAGTTTGTAACTATTGGAGAAGAGCTTCAAGAAAATGAAAATGATATATTTAGTGAAGAAGATTTAAGATACTTTAAAATATTTACAGATAAAGTATCTAGATTAAGTAATAATACAGCAATGCTTAAGGACTATACTGTTCAAGTAAGAGAAGCCTATGATGCATTGCTGAATTATAATATAAATAAAGTTATGAAAATATTTACTGTAGTTACTACAATATTCCTACCACTTACGTTAATTGTTGGTTGGTACGGAATGAATTTTACTCATATGCCAGAATTAACATGGACATATGGCTATCCGTTAGTAATAATTATGAGCTTGGCAATTGTTGTAATATGTATAATATTTTTTAAAAGCAAAGATTTGTTGTAAAAATATGCAAAAATATTATAAAAAGTTGTTATGCCACTATATATGGCAATGTTTTTATAAAAATTAAGCCCTCAGCTAGAATTGCGTTGAGGGCTTAGTTCTTAAGTTAGATTATAATTTCTTAATTTCCTGATATATTCGGGCTATTGGTAAACCAACAACATTATTATAATCCCCTTTAATTGATTTAACGTGAATAGCAAATGGACCTTGTATACCATAAGAACCAGCCTTATCCATAGGGTCACCAGTTTCTATATAATCAATAATCTCTTGACTAGTAATAGTGGAGAAGGTAACATCTGTACGTTCGTAAAATAATACAGTGTTCTTACAACCATTTTCATTAATAATTAAGGCAACACCTGTATACACTTGATGTGTTCTATCAGATAACATACTTAACATATTAAAGGCATCCTCCTTATCTGTAGGTTTTCCAAGAATCTCACCATCATAGGCAACTATAGTATCAGAACCTATTACCATTAAATTATTTTGTTTATTTGATGTATATACATCAGTAGCTTTCTGTAGTGCTAACTCCATAACCACTTCTTCAGGCACAGTCTTAGTAATATGTTCTTCAACAGTAGAAGGAATCACTTTAAATGTAAAACCTGCTTGAGTAAGAAGTTCCTTTCGTCTAGGTGAAGCCGAAGCTAATATATAAGTAAGTTTTCTATAATCCATAATAATTCCTCCTAGTATACTATTATCATTTATTCCACTGATTTAAGTGATTCAATCATATTTATTGTTTTAAGCTTAAAGTAAGTTATTACTTGCATTAATAGTGAGAAAAACATTGTAAGTATGCAAGAAATTACGTAGCTTGATAATTGTATCTTTTTGAAGAATACATTTGATGTACCTTCTATAACCTGTAATACAAATCGATGAAGAATAACCCCTAGTATAAGTCCAAATCCTATACTTATTATAGTTAATATAATTGCTTCACGATAAATGTATGAGTTTGTTTCATTGTCGCGAAATCCTAATACTTTAAGTGTTGCAATTTCCCTAGTTCTTTCACTTATATTTATTGATGTTAAATTATATAAAACAATAAGAGCAAGTAATGAAGCAACTACTACTAATAAGACAATAATTCCATCTAAACTTTCAGTTTGTTCAAGTATTTTATCCATAATATCACTTGTGAAATTAACATTAACAACTAAATCGCTATCTATTAAATGCTTTGCTAAGTTGTCCGCATCCGTATCGTGGGTAGATACTATCATATTGTATGATATATCATCTTCAAAAATTTTATTATAAAGCGTTTTGTTCATATATATATAATTTGAAGAATAGTTCTCTGCTATATCACTGATAGTTATATCATATATATTATTTTCACTATCCTTTATATTAATTGTATCGCCTTTGCTTGCGTCAAATAATTCAGCTACTTTTTGTGTAACAATAACACTGTCATCAGCTAAAGTAATATTTTCACCATCGGCTAATCTAGTTAAATGATAATAATTATAAAAACCGTCTAGATTTTCTGGTACGATTAAATATGCATCTAGAGATTTACTAGCAGTCTGGCATTTATATGCAGCTTGTTTAATCAGTAGAGGATCTATAATATTTGCTTCTGTTAAAAGAGTTTCTAAATCGCCACTAATATCTGCAGTATCATCTTTCAAAACAATCATATTATCATAAGTTATAATATCTCCATATTGCTTCTCAGCAACACCATTCATACTGTCTTTTAAACCAAAGCCTACTAATAAGAAAGAAGTACAACCAGCAACACCAACAATAATCATAATGGCACGCTTCTTGTAACGAAACATATTTCGCATAGTTACTTTCCAAGTAAAAGTTAAGTGATTCCATATTATGCCCACGCGTTCAAGGAATATTTTCTGACCATGCTTAGGTGGAATAGGTCTTAGTAAGGCAGCAGGTTTTTGTTTTAATTCTTGATTACAACCAACTATAGTAACAAAAGACATTAGTATAATTGTTACCAACATAATAATTAAAAATGTTAACATGTTATATTCAACAACAAGCTCTGGTAAATTGAATTTAAATGTTAAATATATTAATGGAGGAATAATACGGCATCCCGCAAAAAATCCTGTAATTGCACCTAAACCAGAAGCAGATAAAACATATATTAAATAGGTATAAATTATATTACGGTCAGTATAACCAAGAGAAGTTAAAGTACCTAACTCGCCACGTTCTTCAACAATCATTCTAGCCATTGTATTTGAAGTCATTAACATTACAATTAAAATAAAAAATATAGGAAATACTGCAGAAATAGACGAAATAACATCTACACTGGATTCAAATTCTGTATAGCCAACAGCAGCATCCCTATCAAATATATACCA
The DNA here is from genome assembly GCA_031547045.1 of Lachnospiraceae bacterium. Classification (GTDB taxonomy): domain Bacteria; phylum Bacillota; class Clostridia; order Lachnospirales; family Lachnospiraceae; genus JAVBSN01. The sequence continues at coordinate 9,804 of JAVBSN010000050.1, read as the reverse complement.
TTTAGGATGTTCTAGTGTTAAAAGTTCAGTCTTAGCATCAGCTATCTTTTTTTCTGCATCAGCTATTTCAGTATTAAATGTTTCTAGACCATCATAGTACTCATCATAACCATCACTAAGTTCTTCTTCGCTTTTCTTGATTTCCGAATTAAACTTGGCAAGATTAGAATAATACTGGGAATAACCATCATTTAACTTAGTTTCATTTTCTAAAATCTCAGCCTTACCACTTTCTATTTGAGAAAGTGCATTTTGAATCTCAATATTAAATGTAGCAATACCCTCATTTAATGCAGTTTCCTTAGCAGTTAAAGTATCAATAGATGACTTAAGTTGATTAAGCCCTTCTAGCACAGCAGTATACTCAGCAATCATTGAAGTAAGAGCAGTATATTGAGGATTAGTTGGTGATAAGTTACTAAGTTCTGAATTCATTAGACTTATAGTAGCCTCAAGTTCTGAAATTTTATTTGAAATACTATCCCGTGATAATCCATAACTACTTAAAGCATTGTCTATCTCAGTCCAACCAGTTGCAATCTGAGCTTTTGCAATATCAAACTCAGCATTTTGGGTATTTATAGTTGCATATAAGGTAGATTCATTTTGTAAAAGGTCATCTTTTCCAGCATTTAATTTCTTAGCATTATCATCTAGTTCTGTCTTAGCTTTTCTGAATTCATATCTAGCAGTAATTTTACCGTCTTCTAATTCCTTAGACCCTTCATCTAGATCATCTTTTGCATCAGAAAGCTCAGTTTCACCTTTTGCTTTTTCATTATTAAGCTTAGTTTCATTTTCTGAAATCTCTTCCATTGCTTCATCATATATTTCTTGGTATCTAGAATTCTCTCTGTATGGTTTAAGTGCTACTAGTGAATCGTTTATTTCAGAAGAAATATTTTTGTATGTTTTAGAATATGTAGTAGCATCTTTAATATCAGCAGTAATATATATTTCTGTATATGCATCTAAGGTGAAATCTTCTTTATTTACAAAAATAAATGAGGATAGCTTTCCAGAGCCGATAGAGGTACTACCATAATCTGCAGCTAAATATAATACAGATTCAACAGTACCAACAACAGTAAATATATTGTTGGCTAACTCTTCACTAACATCACTTGTAACGTGGATAGTATCGCCAATCTTATAATTTTTGTTGTCAGCAACACATTCTGTGTTGTTAGCAGGCAGACGACCATCAATTAATTTAACATTGTTAACAGACTCCTCAAGAGCATGAATCCGTATAGTTTTGTCATCATTAAGAACATCTAGAGAGTAACTAGGAATAACTTGATTAACATTTTCTATGTCTTTAAGTGCATCTACGTCGTTATCTGATAGTCCCATTGAACTAACAATTTTAAAGTCCATTAAATTGTACTCATCATAATATGTATCAGCAACATCTATAAAATCAGGAGCACTTGACTGTATACCGGCATAAAAGCCTACACCGATCATTACAATTATAAACATGGAAATATATCTACCAAAGGATTTTTTGATTTTTAGCAGGGTATTTTTATATATCAAATTAATCACCACACAATCTCATCAGCATTTTTGGGATGTTCATTAATTTTAATGCTCTTAACAGTTCCATTTTTAATCTTAATAACCTTATCAGCAATCTCAGCAATTACAGCGTTGTGAGTTATTAAGACAGTAGTCATGCCCATTTCTTTGCAATTCTTTTGTAATAAATGAATTATTAATTGACCTGTTTCACTATCAAGAGCACCAGTGGGTTCGTCACATAATAATAATTTTGGATTCTTAGCAATAGCTCTTGCAATGGCAACACGTTGCTGTTCGCCACCAGATAATTGAGCAGGGAAACTATTTATACGCTCTGATAATCCAACTTGTTCTAAAATAGTCTTAGGGTCAAGAGAATTAGGACAAATTTGGCAAGCAAGTTCTACATTTTCCAAAGCTGTTAAATTAGCTACAAGATTATAAAATTGAAAAACAAATCCTATATCATTTCTTCTATAATCAATTAGTTGACGACGATTATATTTATGAATATTATTGCCATCAACAATAATACTTCCATCAGTTGTAGTATCCATTCCGCCAAGTAGGTTAAGAACAGTAGTTTTACCAGCTCCAGAAGGACCTAAAATTACAACTAATTCTCCTTTTTCAATAGTGAAAGAACAATCTTTAACGGCAGTAATTGCCACGTCCCCCACATGGTATTCTTTTTTTATATCTCTAAATTCAATAAGTGACATCAGAAAAATTCCTTTCGTAAAACAAAGTAAGTAATAGTGTAATAGTATTATACAATACTCCTACAATAAAGTATAATTGATATTAGGTGAAAAGTGTATTAATATAATATAAAGAATGTATAAAATTTGGGGGAAATGTTATATGAATGAATATATGAGTGAAGTGGACGAGGAGTTACAAAAATTATATAATGAGCGAGAAACTTTTATACTACATAAAGAAGAGGAAGCGATTGAACTCTGTGCTAGAGAATGTGAGTTAAATGTATTAATTAAACGCAAAAAACAGCTACCTATTAACGTTATAGCGTATATTTTTTGGATAATTGTAATGATAATAGTGTGTAATTTTGTGGATATAGCCATTATATTTTTGATACCTTTTATATTAAAATTATTGTATGACACAATAAAAGCAATAGCCCAACTTGTAGATAATCTAGAGGTGCCTATAATTGAAAAGCTGGCAGGTAAAAGTAAGAAGCCTAATATAAATACAAGAATAAATAATCTTACACAAGTCATAGCTAAGAAGAGAGTAATTATAGAAAATTATGAAGCCCAAGCATTAGAGCTGAAAAAACAGATTAATAAGATTATAGCAGACAAAGGATATTAAGTTAATTCTTGACGTAAATAAGTAAGCTTGCTAATATGTTAGTTAGTTTATTTATAATATATATATTATAAGAAAAGAGGAGTAATATGTTAGCACAGAAATTTATAGATATGACAAGTCAAAAATCAGTAATTAGAAATATTGCTGAATACGGTGGAAAAAGAGCAACAGAGATTGGATATGAAAATGTATTTGATTATAGTCTAGGAAATCCATCTGTTCCTGCACCTAATAGTGTTACAGAGGCACTTATAGATTTAGCTGAAAGAATGGATCCAGTAGCATTGCATGGTTATAGCCCAAGTTTAGGTATTAATAGCGTAAAGAAAGATATAGCAGATTCGTTAAATAGAAGATTTAATATGGAATATAAGGCAAGTAATATATTTCCAGTGTCAGGAGCGGCAGCAGCAATTGCTCATGTATTTAGAGCAGTAACAGTTCCAGAAGATGAAGTGATAACATTTGCACCATTTTTTCCAGAGTATAGGCCATATGTTGAGACAACAGGAGCTACCCTTAAAATAGTGCCAGCAGATATAACAAGTTTTCAGATTAATTTTGATGAGTTTGAAAAGATGCTTAACCCTAAGGTTATGGCAATACTTATTAATACACCTAACAATCCTTCAGGTATTGTATACTCTACAGAGACAATTAAGAAGTTAGCAGAGATTCTTAAGGCTAAAGAGGAAGAGTATGGACATGACATCTATCTTGTATCTGATGAACCATATAGGGAGATTGTATTTGCAGGTGTAGATGCTCCATTTGTAGCAAACTTCTATGATAATACAATTACTTGCTATTCATTTAGTAAATCACTTTCACTTCCAGGTGAAAGAATTGGATATATAGCAGTTAATCCAGCTTGTAAAGATGCAGATTTAATAGTTGATATGTGTGGACAAATATCTAGAGGTATTGGTCACAACTGTCCATCATCAATGATGCAATATGCAGTTGCAAAATGTATTGATGAAACAGCAGATATTTCAGTATACGAAGAAAATAAAAATATCCTATATAAAGAATTAACTAGAATGGGATTTGATATTGTTGAACCAGGTGGAACTTTCTATATATTCCCTAAGGCATTAGAAGAAGATGCAGTTGCTTTCTGTAATAAGGCACTAAAATATGACTTGTTATTAGTTCCAAGTGATAGTTTTGGCGTAACAGGACACTTTAGAATTGCTTACTGTGTACCAACAGAGAAAGTATTAAGATCTATAGAAGTATTTGAGAAATTTGTAAACCAAGAGTATAGATAGGATTTTATATTAGAGACAAAAATAATAAGGCGAAAGTCTATAGGTAATATAGAGTTTCGTCTTATTATTTTGATGCAAAAAAAGATAGGCACCGACAAGCGGTGCCTACTTTAAAAAAATGAGGGGGAGAGGATTCAAATATATGAAAAGCTCTTACAATTATTAGTATAGAAAATAAATGTGTTCATTCTGTGTTCAAAGTATTAACAAAAACTAAAATAAATCTAAATAAACAAACGAAAATATTACGAAAAATAATAAATAAGTAAATATTACCAGTTGATAATTTTAGGTGGACAAATTTCGAATAAAATTCATATATAATTAAAGAAATTTGTATTTTAATAATTAATCATTGTGTTATATTGGGTATACTATTATCACTTAACGAGGTATTGTCGAGTTTAGTGAGAATGCATACCTATACACTTAATAAGGTGTTATAGAATTTAGAGTATACGGTATACTTTGTCAAAAAGTATTATAAAAAGGAGGTATTGGTTGTGAAAGAGACGACATTATTCAAAATAACTTGGCCTATATTTATAGAGCTAGCATTACAAATATTAGTAGGAAGTATTGATCAGATTATGATAAGCAATTACTCACAAAATGCAGTTGGTGCAGTTCAAAATGCCAATCAAATATTTTCTCTAATAATAATGATATTTAATGTTACCTGTCTTGCACTTACTATACTAATATCTCAGTACTTAGGAGCAGGAGAAACAAAAAGAGCCAGTAGTGTAATTACAATTGGAATAATACTTAATATAGTAGCAGGCATTGTGGTTAGTATTTTATTATTGGGGTTTGGAAATGAGATATATGGGTTACTTAAAGTTCCAGAAGAACTTATGGCAGATACAATAGCATATACTTATATTGTTGGAGCGTTTGTTATACTAGATGCAATGATAGCTACATTTTCAAGTATATTTAAATCAGTTAATTTAATGAAGTATTCTATGATAGTGTCAATAGCTATTAATATATTCAATATAATAGGCAATGCATTTTTAATTAACGGGTTAGGCCCATTCCCAGTATTGGGGGTAAAGGGTGCAGCCATATCAACAGTAATAAGTAGAATTATAGGATTGATAATTATAATATATATTTATATGAAAAAATCACCATTAAAGGCATCGCTAAAGAGCTTGAAACCCTTTCCTTATGGTGAACTTAACAAGATTCTTCAGATTGGAATTCCATCAGGTGGCGAGAGTATATCTTACAATCTATCACAGACAGTTATTCTTGGAATGATAAACATGTTTGGTATAGTAGCAATTACCTCAAAGAGTTATCTAACAATAGCTATAAGATTTTCATATTTATTTGCAATGGCAGTAGGAGCTGGCTCTCAAATAATGATAGGCAGATATATTGGTGCAGAGAAATATGAAGAAGTTGATAAATTGTATAAGAAGACATTAGTTCAATCTATAATTGTATCAGTATCAATGGATATAATATTAATAATATTTTTAAATCCTATATTAGGAATATTCAAAGCAACACCTGTGGTTATAGAACTTTCAAGAACTGTATTATTTGTTGATGCAATACTTCAAGTGGGTAAAGCGGGAAATATAATTACAGTAAAATCACTTCAAGCAACAGGAGATGTTAAATATCCAATAATTATAGGAATAATATCTCAATGGGCAGTAGCAGTTTTATTTGCTTACATATTTGGAATAGTATTTAATATGGGATTAGTAGGAGTTTGGATAGGAATGGCATTAGATGACCTTCTTAGGTTTGTAATATTCTTTATAAGATGGCAAAGTGGCAAATGGAAAGAAAAGAGTTTTGTAGTATAAAAAATAGAGCATTTCCGTTAGGAAATGCTCTATTAAATACTAAAATAATATTCTAGTAGTAATAATAATCATCCATATAGGCAGTATAAGCGCCAGTTGCAAAGAAATAAATAATCATTATTATTGAAATAACAAGACCTACAACACCAAGAACAAGACCTACAATTGCAAGAGTGCTCTTCTTACCTTCAAAATTCTTCTTAGAAACGCATCCAAAGATAATAGCAAGAACATTAAATAAGAAGCCACAACCACAACATCCGCAAAGAATACCAACAATACCAAGTATTAAAGATGCAATTGAGAAACCATCATTCTTCTTATCAGAAGTATTATCATTTGAATAAGTTGATTGAGAATAAGCTTGGCTCTCAGGTGATTGAGTGTAAATTGTTTGCTCCTGTGGAGTTGGTTCAAATACTGTTGATTGAACTGGCTCATTATAAACAGGTTGCGCTGGTTCAGTATAAGTAGGCTCAGGAGAAGCTCCTGAAGGTGTAAATTCTGGGTTTACATTATTGTTTTCATCCATTGTAACAATCCTCCTAAAAAAAATATATATTAAGAATATAACATAGTAAAGAATATTAATCAAATAAAAAATTATAACAAAATTCTGTCATATTAGTTAAGTAGTTGTAAAATGCCATCAATACCTTCTTCTTTATACAAATCCTTGTAATAAGTAATTTCATCATTAATAATTTCATCAATTACCTTCATACCTAATAATTCTACAGGAGCTTTGTCATCAGTTAGAATAAGTTCGCCACCTTCATAAGGTAATAGATCATTAGAAACCTTACACATCATACTATTTAAAGAAGTATTTTCTAAGTTATTATCACACCACCATTGAAGATTATTAATAATATCTGGATTGGAAGATGCAAATAATTCAGTATTAGATCCAGAACCAACAGTTGCAGTGTAGGAATAAGGAAATACTGAAGCAATAGTATCACAAAGATAGTCGTTAATTGCGCCTTCCTTGCTAGAACGCATATTCATGTTAACAACCATAACACCGTTTTCTTTTAAATGATCTTTAACTAAAGTGAACATTTCAACAGTAGACATTTGAAATGGTATAGTAATATCTTGATAGGCATCTACCATAATTACATCATATTTTTTATCTGTTTGAAGGTATGCTCTACCATCATATACTGCGACATCTACACTTTCGGGAAGATAAAAATACTCTTCAGCAAGGGAAGCAATATCTTTATCAATCTCTACACCTTCTATTGATGATTGAGGAAAATAATTACTACACATAGTTGCAAATGTACCAGTACCTAGTCCTAAAATTAAAATATCGCCTTCTGTATTTTGACTCATACCAGCCATAAGTGGAGCAGCTAAAGCATAGTCATAATACATTCCAGTAAGTTCAGTATCTTTCATCATAATAGATTGAACACCAAATAATACATTGGTTGATAAGTAAATGTATTTATCAGTTTCATTTACTTGCAAATAATTATATATAGATTCACCTTCATAAACTAAATCAGATTCCCAAAATGCAAAGCTATAGTGAACAGAAGAAAGACTTAAAACAGCAATTAAAACTAGAGAAATAACGCTACGTTTAATAAATTTTCTATTTGATATAAAATAGCAGATACTTAAAAGTGCTAAAATAATTGCAAAGATATAAAATGTTGCGGCTGTTCCAACAGCAGGAATAGTTACAAATGTTGGTAAGAATGTACCTATAATACTTCCTATAGTATTAAGAGCATTAAGTCTTCCAATAGTAGAGGCATTGCTATCTAAATCATCCATTGTGTACTTAGCTAGGGAAGGTGTCACTGTTCCCAAGAGCATAAGTGGAAATACAAAAAGCACTAGACAACTTACAAGGGAAGCCCATACAAGAAAGTTTTTCGTAACAAATGCTGCAAGTATAATAGAAACACCGGCTATTACATATTTACCCACAATAGGAATAAGTGCTGTCCAAATAGCGGCTATTAATAATCGACCGTATAATTTGGCTGGATCAGGATTCTTATCAGCCATCTTTCCACCCCATATGTTTCCCAGAGCCATAGCAATCATAATTGTTCCAATAATAACAGTCCATACAATTTGTGATGAACTAAAATAAGGAGCTAATAATCTACTTGAGCCTAATTCGATAGCCATAACAGACATACCAGCAAAGAATTCAGTAAGATATAAAAAATATTTGTTTTTTAATATTGAGTTTTTGTTTTGTTCCAAGTCTTATTCCCACCTTCTTAATTTTAATATAGTTATAATATCACTTAAATAAAGGTTTTGTATACATAAAAAAGCAATCCACGTATGAATTGCTTTTTATGTATTAATACCTATGCTTTAATAATAATAATCATAATAAAAATCTGAATAAACACCAGTTGCAATTAAGATAACAAGCATTATTATTGAAAGTACAACACCTATAGCACCTAATACAATACCTGCAACTGCAAGACCGCTCTTCTTACCTTCGAAATTCTTCTTTGAAACGGCTCCAAAAATAATTGCAATAATGTTAAATAAGTATCCACACCCACAACATCCGCAAAGAATACCCACAATACCAAATATTAGGGCGGCAATTGAAAAACCATCGTTTTTATTCTGTTCCATAATCTTCCCTCCTTAAAATTATAAACTGTTCATATATTCGGTGTAAGCACCGCTTATAAGAGCGTATACAAATATTCCTATTGATAATACAAGTCCGACAATGCCTAATATTATACCTGCAAATGCAAGCTTGCTTTTTTGACCATCTGAATTTCGTCCAGAAATCCATCCAAAAATAATTGCTAAAATATTAAATATAAACCCGCAACCGCAACATGCACAAAGTAAACCAATAATACCAAGTATTAGCGATGCAATTGAAAAACCATCATTTTGTCTATCCATAATTCGCCTCCAAGTATGTAATAATATATAATAAAATATATCATAAAGATGTATAATTATCAAGGCAAACAAGCTATACACAGGGGCATAAAATATATTTAAAAAAATATATGGTTATCTTTGATATATAAATAATACTATGCTATTATATATAAGGTTGCAAATTATATTATATTTAGGAATGGAAATAGTTATGAAAAAGAAGATAACAGAGAGTGATGCATGGTTTTATACAGGTACGTTTTTCTTAATAATAGGACTAGCATATTTTATAGTATATAAGATATTTGATTTTAAGATAGCATTTTCAGTATCACCATGTATGTTTGCAGTAGTAACACATTTATACTGTCCAGGATGTGGCGGAACTAGAGCGATTAAGAGTTTGCTAGATTTTCATTTTATTGAATCCTTTCTATATAATCCATTAGTATTAGTAAGTGGATTGGTATGTGCCTATTTTTATATAGGAGCAATAATTACAAGGATTAGAAGAAATGATAAGGTGTATGCACCGTTTAATGAATGGCTTTTATGGTTTATATTAATAGTCTTAGGTGCAAATGTTATTATAAGAAATATATTATTAGCATTTTGGGGTATTGATTATATAGGGGATTTAGCTAAATACTGGATTAAATAATACACAACCCAACATTTTTTCTTTATTTTTATAAAGTAATGGAGTATAATGTCGTTAGATGCGCGGTCAAATAGTAAATGAAATGTATTTATTTAATAAGATACGCGATAATATTAATATAAGAATATGGAGGATAATTATCTATGTTAGTTTCAGCAAAAGAAATGTTAACAAAAGCAAAAGCTGGTAAATATGCAGTTGGTCAATTCAATATCAACAACCTTGAGTGGACAAAATCAGTTTTATTAACAGCACAAGAACTTAACTCACCTGTAAT
>JAVBSN010000106.1:0-5091 GCA_031547045.1 Lachnospiraceae bacterium | reverse complement strand
ACCACGGTAACATCCGATTTCTTGTAAACGCTTAATATTAAGAGCTATTTCTCTACGTAAATCACCCTCTACTTGTTGTGTCTCGTTGATAACATCACTTAGTCTACGAACTTCGTCATCTGTTAAATCACGAACACGAGTATCTGGGTTTACATTTGCTTCTTTAAGAATACGTACTGCTGAAGTATTACCAATACCATAGATATAAGTAAGACCTATCTCAACACGTTTCTCTCTTGGTAAATCAACACCTGAAATACGAGCCATTGTGCCTTGCACCTCCATAAAAATTATTAATCAAAATTAAATTATAAGGTAATAACAATTACGTATCCCATACAAGGTATGGGGTGAAATGTATACGATCATCATCCCTTATCGGTATTTTATTTTCAACAAGCATAATTCAATATGCTTCAGCCGCTTACTAAATAAATGCATAATACATCACAAAATATTTGACGGTAAAATGTGATATACTACGAAAAAACAACACTAATATTAGCCTTGTCTTTGTTTGTGTTTAGGGTTCTCGCAAATTACTCTTACTGCCCCTTTTCTTTTAATGATTTTGCACTTGTCGCAAATTGGTTTAACTGATGCTCTAACCTTCATTAAAATCTCTCCTTTCGAAAAAAGTTCGCTACAGCATATAATTCTACTATACAATGGAATTAAATGCAAGCATAAATTTATTTATCTCTCCAAATGATTCTTCCCTTAGTTAAATCATATGGTGATAACTCAATAGTTACTTTGTCTCCAGGAAGTATTTTAATGTAGTTCATTCTAAGTTTTCCACTTATGTGAGCTAATACCTTATGACCATTTTCTAATTCAACCTGAAACATTGCGTTTGGTAATTTCTCTATTACCGTTCCTTCTATTTCTATAACATCTGATTTTGACATATAAACCTCCTAATTAAAATAAAACTTATACTATAATTCAATTCCTGGCGCTGTTGATAATATAATCGGTTCGCCATCTGTTACTAATATTGTATTCTCATAATGAGCTGATAGACTTCCATCTTCTGTAACTACTGTCCAATCATCATCAAGCCACTCTACATCATATCTTCCTATGTTAACCATTGGTTCAATTGCCAATGTCATACCGCGTCTTAATTTAGGACCTCTTCTGTTACCTACAAAGTTTGGAATCTCTGGACCTTCATGAAGTTCTCTTCCTACTCCATGACCAACCAAATCTCTAACCATTGAAAAACCATTCTTTTCACAATGCTCTTGAATAGCCCTCGATATATCTACTATATGATAGCCTTCCTTAGCAAATTTGATTCCTTCAAAGAAGCTTTCTTTAGTAACTCGTACTAATTTTTGTGCTTCTTCACTACCTTCACCAATAATATGGCTTCTTGCTGAGTCTGAATGATACCCTTTATATATAACACCTGCATCAAGGCTTACAATATCACCTTCTTTGACTATTACATCTTTTGAAGGAATGCCATGAACTACTTCTTCATTTACGGATACACATATACTTGCAGGATAACCATGATAATTTAAAAAGGAAGGAATACAATCATAACTTCTTATTATTTCTTCACCAATTCTATCTATATCTAATGTAGACATTCCTGGTCTAAGATTTTTTCTTAACTCATCATGTGTGATGGCAAGAATTCTTCCCGCCTCACGCATAAGCTCTATTTCATGTAGAGATTTTATTGATATAGCCATATTTATTCACCTAAAATTGCCACGATTGCGTTAAATACATCATCCATATCAATAGTTCCATCAACTTCAGCTATTATACCTTTTCCAGTGTAATAATCAATTAAAGGTTGTGTTTGCTCATGATAAACATTTAATCTATTAAGAACTGTTTCTGGCTTATCATCTTCACGAAGAATTGTTTCTCCTCCGCAAGTATCACATTTACCTTCTACTGATGTTGGATTGTATTGAGTATGATATGTAGCACCACATCCAACACATGCTCTTCTTCCAGACATTCTTCTTACAATATTTTCATCTGGAACTTCTACATTAATAGCATAGTCTACATTTTCACCGATTGCTATTAATGCTTTATCAAGAGCTTCTGCTTGTGGTATTGTTCTTGGGAAACCATCAAGAATATAACCATTCTTACAGTCATCCTCTTTAAATCTATCTATTACTAAATCAACTACTAATTCGTCTGGAACTAATAATCCTTTGTCCATGTACTCTTTTGCTTTTGCTCCAAGCTCTGTACCGTTTTTGATATTGGCACGGAATATATCTCCTGTTGAAATATGTGGAACATTATATTTGTTAGCTATCATTTTAGCTTGAGTACCTTTACCTGCACCAGGTGCACCTAACATAATAATTTTCATTATTTGTCCTCCATTTTATATGAACTAAATTCGAAAATACCGAGCTAAGTTCTCGGGTTACACTATCTCCACTAGACTTGAAAATACCGCGTCAAGTGGCGAAGTGTGCTTTCGAACTAGGCCCGAAAATACCGAGCCAAGTTCTCAATGCAAATAAGCTGTAGAATTAACTACAGCTTTTTGCAAACTAATCGTTTAAGAATCCTGAATAGTGACGTACTAACAATTGTGACTCTAATTGTTTTATAGTTTCAATAATAACACCAACTACGATTATTAATGATGTTCCTCCGAAAGAAACACTTGCACTAAACATACCGTTGAAGAATATTGGTATAATTGCTACGATTAATAATCCTGCAACACCAATAATTATAATACTATTTAGAATCTTTTGTAAGTATTCTTGTGTTGGCTTTCCTGGTCTTATACCTGGAACAAATCCACCACTCTTCTTAATATTATTTGCTACTTCCATTGGGTTAAACGTAATTGATGTATAGAAGAATGCAAACATTACTACTAGTAATATATACACTATTAAACCAACATTCGCCCATGGATAGTTTTTATTAAACCAATTATTTGAATTTACGCCTGTCAATATTTTTGACCAAACTGTATTTGCATCAACCTGTATATTAAATAAGTTAATAACTATTGATGGTATTGATAATAATGATGATGCAAAGATTACAGGAATAACTCCTGATGTATTTACTTTAAGTGGTATATAGTTTGATTGTCCACCTGCCATTTTACGCCCTTGAACTTTCTTAGCATATTGAACCGGTATTCTTCTCTCACCATCTTGAAGTAATACAACTAATATAGTTGTTATTATTATTACACCTACTATTATTACACCAGCCATAATTCCTTTAACTAGTGGCTTACCTTCAACAAACATTTCATAAAGATTTACGAAATCACTTGGCATTCTAGATACAATGTTTATTAAAAGTATAATAGATATACCATTTCCAACACCTTTTTCTGATATTCTTTCACCAAGCCACATTACAAATATTGAACCTGCTGTTAAAGTAACTATTGCTGTAAATACGCTAAGGAAACTATTATCTGCTAACATTCCTGAACGTCCAAATCCTATTGAAAGTCCTGCACTCTCCATAACGGCAAGTGCTACTGTTAAATATCTTGTAATTGTATTAATTTTCTTACGACCATCTTCACCATCTTTTGATAACTCTTCAAGTGCTGGTATAGCAATTGTTAGAAGTTGAACAATAATTGATGATGTAATATATGGCGTAACATTTAACGCAAACAATGCCATTCTACTAAGTGAACCACCAGTAAGATTATCCATAACATTTGTAGCATCTCCAAAAGATGCAAAATACTCACTAATCATTGCATGATTTATCCCTGGAGCAGGTATTGTACATCCTATACGTACTATTAAAAGTATACCAAATGTAAATAATAATTTACTACGTATATCCTTTACCTTCAGAGCGTTTATTAAGGTTTTAAACATATTAAATCACCTCTGTTTTTCCACCAAGAGCTTCAATTTTTTCAACAGCTTTAGCACTAAAACCATTAACTTTAACTGTAAGCTTCTTAGTTAATTCTCCATTTCCAAGAATCTTAACTCCATCTTTAGGATTGTTAATAATGCCTTGATCCTTAAGTGTATCTACAGTTACTTCTGTCCCGTCTTCAAACACATTAAGTGCAGATACGTTAATTCCGATGATTTCTTTAGAGTTTCTACAAGTAAAACCTCTCTTAGGAATTCTTCTATATAATGGCATTTGACCACCTTCGAATCCTGGTCTAGTTGCTCCTGAACGAGCTTTTTGACCTTTGTGACCCTTACCAGCTGTTTTGCCATTTCCTGAACCATGGCCACGACCTCTTCTGAAATTATCGCTTTGTTTTGAACCGTCTGCAGGTTGTAAAGTTGATAAATTCATTTACGTGCACCTCCTTATCTATTAATTATATCTCTTCTACCTTTACTAAATGACTAACTTGTTTAACCATTCCCTTTGTAGCATCGTTATTTGGAAGCTCAACGCTTTTGTTAAGTTTCTTAAGACCTAATGCTGCAACAGTAGCTCTGTGCTTAGGAATAGAACCAATTGTAGACTTTACTAAAGTTACTTTTAATTTATCTGCCATTTTCATTTCCCTCCTTAGCCTAGAATCTCTTCTACAGATTTACCGCGAAGTCTAGCTACCTCTTCTGGAGTTTTGATATTTGAAAGTCCTTCGATTGTAGCAAGAACAACGTTTTGCTTATTGTTTGAACCTAAAGACTTTGTACGAATATTTTTATATCCTGCTAACTCAAGTACCTTACGAGCTGGACCACCAGCTATAACACCAGTACCTTCTGGAGCAGTTTTAAGTAATACTGATGCACTACCAAAATTTCCAGTTAAGTCATGAGGAATACTTCCATTATCATTTATTGGCACATTTACTAATTTCTTGATAGCATCTTCTTTGCCTTTACGAATAGCTTCTGGAATTTCTGTTGCCTTTCCAAGACCAGCACCAACGTGTCCGTTCTTATCACCTACTACTACTAGAGCAGCAAATCTGAAGTTACGACCACCTTTAACAACTTTAGTTACACGTTTAATTGCAACTACTTGTTCTTCTAATTCTAATTGACTAGCATCTATTATTTCATGCTTCATATTGTTGTTTTCCTCCTTCTTAGAATTCTAGACCAGCTTCTCTTGCTGCTTCTGCTA
>JAVBSN010000124.1:0-9168 GCA_031547045.1 Lachnospiraceae bacterium | reverse complement strand
AATAAATGTATTTCTTGATTCTTCATTTACAATTAAATCAATATATCTTTGTCTATATCTAACGTCTGTATCCTTAAGTCCATGATACTTCTCTGGAAGAATCTGAAGACTCTTAGAAAGTAATGTAACTTCTGATGCATGTATAGATTTCTCACCCATCTTAGTAACAAATGCTTTACCCTTAAGACCAACAATATCACCGATGTCCATTCTCTTAAAATCTTTGTAAGCCTCTTCGCCTAAATCATCTCTTGCTACATATGATTGTATATTTCCTGTAACATCTTGTATATTACAAAATGATGCTTTACCCATTACTCTCTTAGACATAACACGTCCAGCAATAGAAACCTCTTTACCTTCATATTCATCAAATTTATCTTTAATTATACCTGCTTTATCAGTTACATCATACTTTGTTATTTCAAAAGGATTCTTACCTGCTTCTTGCAATTCTGCAAGTTTAGTACGACGCACCTTTAAAAGTTGATTAATATCTTGTTGCTTTTCTTGCTGTCCATTTTGATTCTTTTGCTCTGCCACTTTTTCACTCTCACTTTCTTATATTACCATATACATAACAAATGGGGATAGGCTACGCCCTTCCCCACTATATTCATTATATTAATTGGATTTGTTTATAGCTAGTACCTTGTATTTGTATACTCCATCAGGTGCTTCAACAGATACTGTTTCCTTAACCTTAGCGCCAATTAATGCTCTTCCTATTGGTGACTCGTCAGATATTTTATTGTTAAGTATATCTGCCTCAGTTGAACCTACAATCTTATATGTTATTTCTTCATTAAATTCTTTGTCTAATACGCTAACTTCACATCCAATACTAACTTTACTTAAATCTACTTCATCTTCATCGATAATCTCTGCATTCTTAAGTATAGCCTCAATCTCATCTATTCTTGCTTGAACATCTCTTTGCTCATCCTTAGCTGCATCATACTCTGCATTCTCAGATAAGTCTCCTTGCTCTCTTGCTTCTTGAAGTTTCTTTGCTATTTCTTTTCTTGTAACTACCTTTAATTCTTGTAACTCATCTTCTAGCTTTTTAAGTCCTGCATAGGTTAATATTTTTTTCTTTTCAGCCATAACCCTCGTCCTTCCTATAATCATATAGTTATACACTTTCCTCAGTGTAACATTCTTAACATTATAATATGTAAATCTTTTCATGTCAATGCCCCCAAGCTATCTTGCTAGGGGGCATTGTACATTAATATTGCTATTAAATTATTTATATATTAATTACTCTGCTTCTGTTGCAGCTTCTGTTCCTTGAACTCCTACTGCATTTTCTAATAACATATTCATAACCTTATCTGCTACTACAAAATATGCAATATCTTCTTCTGAGTAATACTCATATACATCTTCTGTTGATTCCAAACTATATTGTTCAACTAAATCATTTACAAATGCATCCATTTCATCACTTGTAACTTTCATTCCCTCTTCTTTAGCGATTGCACAGATTACCATTTTTTCTTTTAAAAATTCTATTGCATAATCATTTAATGCTGTAATATATGCTTCTTCTGACTCATATCCTGTATATGCTAAATAAGTTTCAAAATCTATACCATAACTTTCAGC
Source organism: Lachnospiraceae bacterium (assembly GCA_031547045.1). GTDB lineage: Bacteria > Bacillota > Clostridia > Lachnospirales > Lachnospiraceae > JAVBSN01. The sequence goes on along the minus strand of JAVBSN010000124.1, from coordinate 7,557 downwards.
ACTTGATTTAGCACTTTCTAATGCTCCATCGATAAGACCATCCATTTCTTCTTCTGGATATCCACTAAATTCACAGTTATCCATGATATTAGCTATAATCTCACTTCTCTTGCTTGAATCTGCATCTGATTCTTTGCTCTCAATAATAGCACCCTTAAGGTATTCTTTATAATCAGCAACTGTATCATAATCAGTATTTGCAGCAATTAACTCATCTGATAATTCTGGTTCTACAGATATTGATATAGAATTGATTTTAACAGTAAACTCTGCATCTTTACCTGCCATATCAGGATTATTCTCGTATGGATCTGGGAATGTAACTTCTATTACTTTCTCATCACCAATATTTGAACCTATTAATTGTTCCTCGAAATCATCAATAAAACTTTTTGAACCAATTGTAAGGTTTTGTCCTTCTGCAGAACCACCATCAAATTCTACGCCATCCATTTTTCCAACAAAATCTATATTTACTATATCTCCATTTTCAACAGCCCTATCTGTAACTTCTTGACTTTCTGTTAAGTTATATAATAAGTAATCAATCTCATATTGAACTTCATCATCAGTGACTTCTATAGCAGACTCTGTGTACTCTGCTCCCTTATAATCTCCAAGTTTTACGTATTTATCTGCATATTTAGCAAATGTATCGTATCCATTTTTACCACATCCTGTTAAAGCAAATAATGTAGCCGTTGCTAACACTACTAATATTTTTTTCTTCATATTATTTTCCCTTCTAAGCTATTAGTTAAATTATTTACGTACTCTTACATTATTTTATCCAATAAGATTACTTATATTTATATATCACAAATATATTTAAAAATAAAGTAGTTTATAGATAAGTTCACAAAAAATTACTATTTCAGTATTATTTTTTTTATATTTTTTACTTTTGTGTTTTTATGCCTTCTTCTTTTTCTGACAATTCATATATAAACCATACAATTGTGTCTGTTTTCACAATTATCCAACCACTAGATATTGTATTATAAATATTATACAAAGTTTTTTGGCACTATATTTTGTATCCACCTATAGACAAAAGCAATAGGTGGTGCTATAATATAAATCGTTATCGACAATCATTAGATAACATCATATTGTTTTTTATTTTGTCGAATACACTATATATTGTATTATAAAACATATCACAATATGTAGAATTGCATTTTATAACAATAACATTTATATAATATTTAAAAGGGGAGAGTTTTCATGAAAGTAATTAAGAGAGACGGTAGAGACGTAGCCTATGACCGAAGTAAAATTATAACTGCAATCAAGAAGGCTAATGCTGAAGTTGAACCTTCAGAAAAAGTAACAGACGAAATGGTAAATAGTATTGTTGATAGTATTGAGGCAAAAAATCGTGCAAGAATGCTTGTTGAGGATATCCAAGATATTATAGAACAAAAACTTATGTCACATGGCAAGTTCGTTCTTGCTAAAACATATATCATATATCGTTACTCTAGAGAACTTGTACGTAAAGCTAATACTACTGACGATTCTATCTTAAGTCTTATTCAAAACAGAAATAAAGATGTAATGGAGGAGAATTCTAATAAGAACGCTACTGTAGCTTCTACTCAACGTGACTTAATTGCTGGTGAAGTATCTAAAGACTTAACTAAACGTGTGTTACTTCCTGAAAAGATTTCAAAAGCTCACGAAGAAGGTGTTCTTCATTTCCATGATGCTGATTACTTTTTACAACCAATATTCAATTGTTGTTTAATTAATATAAGTGACATGTTAGATAATGGTACTGTTATGAATGGCAAGTTAATTGAAAGTCCAAAAAGTTTTCAAGTTGCTTGTACAGTTATGACACAAATCATATCTTCTGTTGCAAGTAGTCAATATGGTGGTCAATCAGTTGACATTAAACACTTAGGAAAATATCTTAGAAAAAGTTATGTTAAATATAAAACAAAACTTACTGCTGAATATGGAGATGATATTTCCGATGACGTTCTTGAAAAAATGGTTCAAGATAGATTACACGACGAACTTCGCTCAGGTGTACAAACAATTCAATATCAAATTAATACTTTAATGACTACTAATGGACAATCTCCTTTTGTCACTCTATTCCTTAACTTAGATAAGAATGATGAATACTTAGAAGAAAATGCTTTAATAGTAGAAGAAGTTCTAAAACAACGTTTAGAAGGTATTAAAAATGAAAAAGGCATATATGTAACTCCAGCCTTCCCTAAATTAATCTATGTCCTTGATGAACACAATTGTTTAAAGGGTGGAAAATACGATAACATTACTAAACTTGCTGTTAAATGTTCTGCTAAACGTTTATATCCTGATTATATTTCTGCTAAGAAAATGCGTGAAAATTATGAAGGTAATGTATTTAGCTGCATGGGTTGTAGAAGTTTCTTAACTCCATGGTTAGATGAACATGGTGATTACCAGTTTGAAGGTCGTTTTAACCAAGGTGTTGTAAGTCTTAACCTTCCTCAAATCGGTATTATTGCTAATGGGGATGAGCAACGTTTCTGGGACTTATTAGACGAACGTCTAGAACTATGCTATGAAGCATTAATGTGCAGACACAACTCTTTACTAGGAGTAACTTCCGATGTTAGTCCAATCCATTGGCAATATGGTGCAATTGCAAGACTTAATAAAGGCGAAAAGATTGACAAGCTATTACTTAATGGTTACTCAACTATTTCTCTTGGATATATTGGATTATATGAAACTACTAAACTTATGAAAGGTTGTTCACATACTTCGCCTGGCGGTAAAGAATTTGCCCTTAGAGTCATGAATAAGCTACGTGCTACTACTGACAAGTGGAAAGCTGACACTGGCATTGGATTCGGTCTATATGGTAGTCCTGCTGAATCATTATGCTATAGATTCGCAAGAATAGACCTTGAGAAATTCGGAAACATTCCTAATGTAACTGATAAAGGATACTATACAAACTCTTACCATGTAGATGTTAGAGAAACAATAGATGCTTTTAGCAAGTTTAATTTTGAAAGCCAATTCCAAAAGATTTCTTCAGGTGGTGCTATCTCATATGTTGAGATTCCAAATATGAAGAACAACTTAGAGGCACTTGAAGAAATTGTAAGATATATATATGATAACATTCAGTATGCTGAATTTAATACCAAATCTGATTATTGTCATATTTGTGACTATGATGGTGAGATTATTGTTAATAAAGATAACGAATGGGAATGTCCACAATGCGGAAATAAAGACCACGCTAAAATGAATGTTACAAGAAGAACTTGTGGCTATTTAGGAGAAAACTTCTGGAATGTTGGTAAAACAAAAGAAATCGCTTCAAGAGTTCTTCACCTATAATATCAAACTAGAAAGAGTGTACTAACATGAATTATGCTACAATTAAAAAACATGATGTATCAAATGGACCTGGTATACGTGTAAGCCTCTTTGTAAGTGGTTGCACCCATCACTGTAAGGGATGCTTTAATAAGGAAACTTGGGATTTTAATTATGGTTCTCCCTTTACTACATCCATAATGTATGATATATTAGAAGCCGTAAAGCCAGATTATATTAAAGGCTTAACACTTCTTGGTGGTGAGCCTTTTGAATATGCTAATCAAATAGCCCTATTGCCATTAGTAAAGACCTACAAAGAAAAATTTCCTAATAAGAGTTTGTGGTGTTATTCAGGATATACTTTCGATGTAGATATAAAAGATATGCTTAATAAATGGCCTGAAACAAAAGAATTTTTATCCTACATAGATATTTTAGTTGATGGTAAATTTATTGAAGAAGAAAAGGATTTGAATCTACGTTTTAGAGGTTCAAGAAATCAAAGAGTAATAATGGTACAAGAATCCCTTAAGTCGGATAAAATTGTATTATGGAATGAAATACAGGAGTAAAATTATGATAAGTGCAGATATTAATATTAAAAAACTTAAACCAAATGCTACTATTCCAACATATGGTTCCGAATACGCCGCTGGTGCAGATTTATACGCATGTATTCCAGAGGCAATCACTATTAAAACTGGCGAAACATTTCTAGTACCTACTGGAATCGCTATGGAAATACCAGCAGGATATGCAGGGCTAATATATGCAAGGAGCGGTCTGGCATCTAAAAAAGGTTTAGCACCAGCTAATAAGGTTGGCGTTGTAGATGCTGATTATCGTGGTGAAGTTATGGTTGCACTTCATAATCATTCTAATGTAGATGCTACCATTGATCCAAACGAAAGAATCGCTCAGCTTGTAATTGCGCCTTTTTTAACAGGTGTCTTTCATCAAGTAGATGAGCTTAACGAAACTGTACGTGGAGCAGGTGGATTCGGTTCTACAGGTACATTATAAGCTAATAATTTTGAAGGAGGTCAGCCGACCTCCTTTTTTTGTTGGCAAGTAATCCATGTAACATTGTTTTAATACTGGGGTGAATAGAAAGGATAGGTGACAAATGAACGAGAAAATCTTAGAACTATTAGAAGAAAAGAAAATTGCTGAACTTAAAACATTACTAGGGGAGATGAATCCCGCCGATATTGCTACATTGTTATCCCTCCTATCCGAAGATCATTTACCTATAATATTTAGAATATTACCTAAAGAATTAGCTGCTGAAACTTTTGCATATATAGATGGTGATATTCAAGAAATTCTTATAACAGCATTTAGTGATAAGGAATTAAAAGAGGTAATTGACAATCTATTTCTTGATGATACTGTAGATTTGATTGAAGAAATGCCTGCAAGTGTGGTTAAACGTATTTTACGTCACACTCAACCTGAAAAAAGGCGTAAAATAAACGAACTTCTAAACTATCCAAAAGATAGTGCTGGAAGCATAATGACCATTGAGTATATTGATTTAAAGAAAAATATGACTGTTCAAAATGCATTTTCTAGAATCAGACGAACTGGTATTAATAAAGAAACTATTTATACTTGTTATGTTACTAATGAAAAAAGAGAATTAATTGGTACTGTTTCTGTAAAAGATCTTTTATTAGCTGAATATGAGGATACTATTGGCGAAATCATGGAAACAAAACCTATATATGTTAGCACCCATGAAGATCAAGAGGAGGTTGCTAAGTATTTTGATAAATATGACCTTTTAGCACTTCCTGTTGTAGATAAGGAAGAAAGACTAGTTGGTATTATCACTATTGATGATGCCATGGACGTATTACAAGAAGAAAATACTGAAGATATGGAAGTTATGGCGGCTATAACTCCAACAGATAAGCCATATATGAAAACTGGTGTATTTGAGACTTGGAAAAAACGTATTCCTTGGCTTCTACTCCTTATGATATCTGCTACATTTACTGGTCGTATTATAACTTATTATGAAGCTGCCCTAGGTGCCTATGTAATACTTACTGCATACATTCCAATGTTAATGGATACTGGCGGAAATGCAGGAAGTCAAACATCTGTAACTATTATTCGTGGATTATCTCTCGGTGAGATAAATTATAAAGATATATTCAAAATAGTTGGTAAGGAATTATTAGTTTCTTTATGTTGTGGTATAACATTAGCATTAGCTAATTTTGCAAAGCTTATGATATTAGATAAAGTAGGCTTAAGCATTTCATTAATTGTATGTACAACCTTAGTTGCTACTGTCATAGTTGCAAAATTAGTAGGCTGTTCACTACCAATACTTGCAAAGCGTATTGGCTTTGATCCAGCAGTAATGGCAAGTCCTTTTATAACAACTATTGTAGATGCAATTTCACTTATAATATATTTCCAAGTAGCTTCTTATACGTTGGGAATATAATATTATTATAAAAAGCAAGATAATATTTGAAAGACATTTTGATGTTATGTCAATCATATGCTATCTTGCTTTTATTTTATAATATAACACTTATATTATTATACTGTTATTATTAAAGTTCCAAAACCTTGATTATTTAATTGTTTTTCTAGATCTTCAGCTTCTGTAAAACTTCCAACATTACCAACTCTTACAGCATAGTAAGGACCCTCTTTAACTATTTCTCCATTAAATCCTAATTCTTCTACCCTATTTAACATTGCTTGCGCATTATTATAATTTCTAAATAATCCTACTTGCACTGAATATCTTGGCCCTGTTGGGGCTATAGTATCTTCTATTCCATTTGCTATAGCAGTTGCAACTTGTTGAAAATTCTGATCAAATATTCTATTGTCTTCATCGCTATTTATAAATCCTGCTTCTACTAGTATAGCTGGCATATTAGTTCTTCTAAGTACTGCCAAATCAGGTCTTACATTTACTCCAAGATTATTAAAACCTGCTTTTTCTAGTTCACTATTTACATTTCTAGCCATTTCCCCCTTGATACCACTATCATCATATACTAGTGTTTCTACTCCACTATAAGTATTTGGATAAGGACTGGAATTTCTATGAAGTGATACAAAATAATCCGCGCCACTATTATTAGCTATATTAGCTTTTTCAACAGGTGAATTATATACATCTCCTGTTCTAGTATATCCTACATCATATCCTCTTGAACTTAATATGTCTCCAACTGCTAATGCAAGTCTAAGATTATCATCTTTTTCTTTCCTTCCATTAAAAGTTGCACCATTATCGTATCCACCATGCCCTGCATCTATTATTATTTTTTGAGCCATACTATTCCTCATATAAATTTTTTATAATAGTTTATGAGGACTCCAGCACTTTTGTTACACTAGTTTCACCATTTGTTCAAATGTAACACCATATTTTTCAGCAATATCTCTTGCATAACTATTACTATCTGGTTTTCGAAGCTCAGCTTTATATAATCTTTTACCTTTATCTATTCCCATTACAAGACTTGCTATTACCCCTTCCCCTTCAAAACAATTCAATTCATCTATATCTATTGCAAGTTCATGTATATGTGTATTATAAATGCAATTAATATTTTTTAATTTAAGAAATTTCACTAAATCCTTTGCCATATAATGTCCATCGGAAAGACTTGTTGTTGCATAAGTCTCATTTAACAATAGCAAACTATTTTCTTTCATAGCTTGTATTATCTTATTTATCCTCATAGACTCTTCTCCAAGTCTTCCATAAGATAATGTATCGTTTTCATCTGCTGGAAAATGTGTAAATATTCCTTCCACAATACCACTTGTCATATTACTACACGGGGCACATACTCCAAGTTGCATAAACACAACAGCTTGTCCAACAGCCTGTGTTAGTATAGTTTTACCTCCACGATTAGGACCTGTTAATATAAATATATTATGAGTTCTATTAAATACTAAATCATTATATACCATATCCTTTTCTTTGTTGTCTATCATATTTAATGCTAGTCTTATATTGTAAATCCCTTCTAGCTTAATATCTTCGTTTTCGCTTTCTACAACTGTAGGCATAGTAACACAATACCCATTACTCTCTATTTTCTTAAACATTTTCACAATGTTTATATACATCTTAATCTCAGATACCATTGCAAGAATATGATACCCCTGAAGATTAACATATTTAGACAGTGTTTTCTGCATCTTATTAACAATATTGCCAAGTGATTTCTC
>JAVBSN010000012.1:0-11985 GCA_031547045.1 Lachnospiraceae bacterium | reverse complement strand
GTTAGATTAGAAGCTAATGTTAACTTTGATGTAGCTATGGAGCTTATGCTGTTAACTATAAAGGAGAGTTAGAATGGTAGAAGTTATAGGAGTAAGATTTAGAGATAACGGTAAAATATATTTTTTTGACCCAGTTAATTTTGAAATAGAAGTAGGAAATGCTGTTATTGTAGAAACAGCAAGAGGGGTTGAATATGGTAAGGTAGTTCTTAGCAAACGACCTATTGAAGAAAAAAATATTATATCTACATTAAAACCAGTTATAAGAAAAGCGACTACTGAAGATGATGAAAAGAATGAGAGCAATAAAATAAAAAGCAGAGAGGCTTTTAATGTATGCTTAGAAAAAATAAAGAAACATGGATTAATTATGAAATTAATTGATGCAGAGTATACATTTGATAATAATAAAGTTTTATTCTATTTTACCGCTGATGGAAGAATTGATTTTAGAGAATTAGTTAAGGATTTAGCGGCAGTTTTTAAAACTAGAATAGAGTTAAGACAGATTGGTGTAAGAGACGAGACAAAGATAATGGGTGGAATTGGTATATGTGGTAGAGAACTATGCTGTAACAAACATTTATCAGACTTTGTTCCTGTTTCAATTAAGATGGCAAAAGAACAAAATCTATCACTTAATCCTACAAAGATTTCAGGTGTATGTGGAAGATTAATGTGTTGCTTGAAAAATGAACAAGATACGTATGAGTATCTTAATGATAGATTGCCTAATGTAGGAGACTATGTAAAAACATCAGATGGTTTAAAAGGTGAGGTTTCTAGTGTAAGTGTGCTTAGACAAAAGGTTAAAGTAATTGTTACTGATGACAAAGGTGATAAAGATATTAAAGAATATCTTGTAGAGGATCTTAGGTTCAAACCTAGAAAAAGAAGAGAATCAAGAGACGTTAATGATGAAGAAATTAAGAAACTTGAAGCATTAGAGCGTAAGGAAGGAAAATCTAAGTTAGATGATTAAAATATTACCTAATGAAAGAATAGATGACCTTCAATGTAAGGGATATAAGATAATACAGAAACCAGAGGGCTTTTGTTTTGGTATGGATGCAGTTCTTTTATCGGATTTTACAACAGTAAAAGAAGGACAGAAAGTATTGGATTTATGTAGTGGAACAGGAATTATACCTATTTTACTAGCCGCAAAGACAGAAGGAAAGTTATTTACTGGACTAGAGATTCAATCAGATTATGCTGATATGGCAAATAGAAGTATTGCTCTTAACAATATAGAAAATAGAGTGAATATGATAGCAGGTGATGTAAAACAGGCAGCAGAAATGTTTCCAGTAGCTTCTTTTGATATAGTAACGGCAAATCCGCCATATATGATAGGAAGTCATGGTATTACTAATCCCCATGAAGCAAAGAATATTGCAAGACACGAAATACTTTGTGATTTAGAAGATGTTGTTAAAGCAGCGGCCCATGTGCTTAAACAAAATGGAAGATTTTATATGGTTCATAAACCATTTAGAATAGCAGAGATAATGGCAATTATGATGAAATATAAGATAGAGCCAAAGAGAATGAGAATGGTACAACCATTTATAGATAAAGAACCTAATATGGTATTAATAGAAGGTATTAAAGGTGCAAAATCACGAATAACTGTTGAACCAGTGTTAATAGTTTATGAGAAACAAGGGCAGTATACAAAAGAAATATATGATATATATGAGCGCTAGCCAGCGGGCAAGGTTATTGGTTGACAGTAACGAGTAGATGGCAAAGGAGACAACATGTTAGGTACATTGTATTTATGTTCAACGCCAATTGGTAATTTGGAAGATATTACAATAAGAACAATAAATAAATTAAAAGAAGTTGATTTGATAGCAGCAGAAGATACTAGAAATAGTATAAAGGTACTTAATCATTATGAAATTAAAACGCCTATGACCAGTTATCATGAACATAATAAATATGATAAAGCTGATTATTTAGTTAATCAAATGTTATCAGGAATTAATATAGCTATTATAACTGATGCAGGTACACCAGGAATATCAGATCCTGGAGAAGAATTGGTTAAAAAGTGTTATGAAGCAGGAATAAGAGTAGAGGCGTTACCAGGACCATGTGCATGTGTGACAGCATTAACTGTTTCAGGACTGGCAACAAGAAGATTTTGTTTTGAGGCTTTCTTGCCTATAGATAAGAAAGAAAGAGCAGTTGTTATAAAAGAAATGAAGAAAGAAACAAGAACTATTGTTATGTATGAAGCTCCACATAGATTACTTAAAACACTTAAAGAATTATATGAGGAACTAGGAGATAGAAAAATATCTATCTGTAGAGAATTAACAAAGAAACATGAAACTATTCATAGGCATACCTTTTCAACGGCAATAGAGTATTTTACAGAAAATGAGCCTAGAGGAGAGATTGTTATAACAATAGAAGGTCTAGATTATAAGGTGTTAGAAGAGGAAGAACAAACAAAATGGAATGATATGTCGCTTTTAGCACATATGGATATATATTTATCACAAGGAAAAGATAAGAAAGAAGCAATGAAATTGGTTGCTAAAGATAGAGGCGTTGGTAAACGAGAAATATATAGCCAATTATTAGAATTGGAGAAAGGAGAAGTATAATATAATGAGCGCAATGGAGCTTGAGAGAGCGTAGCTCTCACACAACGACCGGCGAAAGTAATCAGAAGCTATGTATTGTACACACAAGAAAAATGGGAAAGAAAGCAACTAAAGCGGCAGATAATGTATTTTGTATGGCACGCTACCAAGCAGCAGAGGACGATAATACTTTTTCTAGTAGAGAAAGGGCAGCAGAGGAAATAGGCTTAGATAGAACAAGACTTGCAAGAATAGAGTTAGGAAGTGTATTACCATACCCAGAAGAAGTTCTTATGTTATCAGAGGCATACAATATGCCAGAATTATGTAATCAATATTGTTCACGAGTTTGTCCTATAGGAAAGACAACTATGAAGGAATTAGATATACAGGAATTTGATAGATTAACTTTAAAGGTTTTGGGTTCACTAAAAGATATAGATTCAATGAGAGAAAGCTTAGTTGATATAGCAGAAGACGGAGTAATAGACGTGACAGAATATGATGATTTTAAAAATGTTATAGGAACTTTAGATAATATCTCTACAAGTGCACAAGCATTAAAATTATGGGCAGCTAAATATATCCGTATTGATCAACAATAGATATAAATTGTAAATTCAAGTTGAAAATTTTGAAAAATTGCTACAATTTGTAAATAAAGGTTGACAATTTGTGAAAAACGTGTTAACTTTAAATTGTGGTTTACTATGTTTAGGAGGAATACTAATGAAAAGTACAGGAATAGTAAGAAAATTAGACGAATTAGGAAGAATTACATTGCCAATCGAATTACGTCGTAACTTAAACGTTAATGACAGGGACCCATTAGAGATCTTTGTAGAGGATGACAAAATAATCCTTAAAAAGTATGAGCCAAGTGATATTTTTACAGGTTCTATGGATGATCTTGTTGAATATATGGGTAAGAGAGTTTCTAAAGACACAATAAGAGAATTAGCAACTCGTGCAGGACTTGAAATCAAATAGTATATTATATAAAAGGACTTGTCTACTAGATAGGTCCTTTTTATATTGTGTGAATATGTTAGAACCTTAGTGCATAGTATAGAAATATAATGCTTGAGGTGACGTATGCTTAATTATATATGGGGATTAATGATAGTAATAGGAATAATAGTGGCAGCACTTACAGGAAAAATACCTGAACTTACAGATCAAATACTAGATTCAGCTAAAGAAGCTATAAGTCTTCTTATAGTAATGCTTGGTGTAGTCAGCATGTGGAATGGAGTAATGAAAATTGCTGAAGAATCAGGTCTAGTTGAAGGTATAACTAAAAAAATATCACCAATTATAAAATTTCTATATCCTAAACTTCCAGAAGAAAGTAAAGCAAAAAAATACATAGCAGCAAATATGGTAGCAAATTTTTTAGGTCTTGGTTGGGCAAGTACGCCTACAGGACTAATGGCTTTTCAAGAATTAGATAAACTAAATAATAATAGCAAGATAGCAAGTCATGAGATGTGTACATTTTTAATTATAAATATATCTTCATTGCAACTTATACCAATAAATATGATAGCCTATAGAAGTCAATACGGTTCATTGAATCCAACTGGCATTATATTACCGGGAATAATAGCTACTGTATTTTCAACTATAGTGGGAGTAGCATTTGCAAAGGTTATGTCAAGGAGGAAGTTATGAATATAATTATGTTTCTATCTAATTTTATGGTTCCTGCAGTTATATTTTATATAGTTGCCTATGGTTTGCTTAGCAAAGCACCAGTATATGATTTGTTTGTAAAAGGGGCCAAAGATGGATTTAAAATAGTTGCAGACATTGGACCTACACTAGTAGGATTAATGGTTGCTGTAGGTGTTATTAGGGCGTCAGGAACCTTAGATTATATAGCACTAGCCCTAAGTCCTATAGGAGAGTTATTAAAAATACCATCGCAGGTTATTCCTGTAATTATAGTTAGATTGTTTTCAGCATCAGCAGCCAATGGATTGGTTATAGATTTATTTAAAGAATATGGACCAGATTCGCTTATTGGTATGATGACTTCAATTATTATGAGTTGTACAGAAACAGTATTTTATACAATGTCAGTATATTTTATGAGCATTAAAGTTACAAAAACAAAATACACCTTGGCGGGAGCTTTGATTGCCACAGGTGCAGGGGTAATGGCCAGTGTAATAATATGTCTATTTTTGTAGCTTAAAGCAATATAATGTATAAAAACGTAAATTATTATAAGAAAATAGGTATATGTAATTGACGATGAAATACAATAAGTGTATAATAAAAGTGCTTAATGAGGGTTAGGTAAAAATACGAATGGAGGATTTTGATATGGATTATAATTATGACGCAATAGGAGCAGGGTTTTCAGTAGGATATGCAATAGTAGGTTTAATAGTAAGTATAGTATTAATTGTTGCATTGTGGAAGATTTTTGAAAAGGCAGGCAAGCCAGGTTGGGGAACATTAATTCCTTTGTATAATACATACTGTATGTATGATATAGCATTTAGTTCAGGATGGTTGTTCTTATTAACATTTGTGCCAGTAGTTGGTAGTATTATGGCGATTATATTAGTATTTAAACTTGCAAAAGCATTTGGTAAGGGTGTAGGATTTGGATTTGGATTATTGTTCTTAATGCCAATCTTCTTATTAATACTAGCTTTTGGAGATGCTGAATACGTAGGTTAATAAAAGTATGTAATCAAAGTCCTTAGTTTAACAGACTAAGGGCTTTTTTGTGTCTCAAAATATAAAAAGATTGACTTTTGTTAATATGTTTGGTATTGTTAGGAGTATTGTGGATACATAGGCAAAAAAGAAAGATAGAGGTAAGAATTTGATATTCAATGAATTAGAAATTAATGAGAAAATAATTAAAGCAATTACAGACATGGGATTTGAAGAGGCTACACCTATTCAAAGTAAGGCTATTCCAGTTATATTGGAAGGAAAAGATATTGTAGGTCAAGCTCAGACAGGAACAGGAAAAACAGCAACATATGGAATCCCTATGTTAAATATGATAGATCCTAAGAGTAAGAAGGTACAAGCAATTGTATTGTGTCCTACTAGAGAGCTAGCAATACAAGTTTCAGAAGAGATTAGAAGCTTAGCAAAATATATGAGCGCAATAAAGATTTTGCCAGTATACGGTGGACAAGAAATTGTAAAACAAATAAAATCCTTAAAGCAAGGCGTACAAATAATTGTAGGTACACCTGGACGTGTAATGGATCATATGCGCAGAAAAACAGTTAAGTTTGATGAGCTAAAAATGGTAGTATTAGATGAAGCTGATGAAATGTTAAATATGGGATTTAGAGAAGATATGGAGACAATCTTATCAGATACTCCAGCATCAAGACAAACTATCCTATTATCAGCTACAATGCCAAAACCAATAGTTGATATAGCTCGTAAGTACCAAAAGGATGCAGAGCATATTAAGGTAGTAAGAAAAGAATTAACTGTAGAAAATATAGAGCAATGTTATTTTGAAGTTAAGAAGAAGAATAAGGCAGAGATTTTATGTAGATTATTAGACATATATAATCCTAATCTATCTGTTGTATTTTGTAATACAAAAAGAAATGTAGACGAATTAGTTGAAACCCTTAAGGGAAGAGGTTATTTTGCAGAGGCACTTCACGGAGATCTTAAACAAGGTCAAAGAGATAAGGTTATGAATAACTTTAGAAAAGGTATAACAGAAATATTAGTTGCTACAGATGTTGCTGCAAGAGGAATAGATGTAGAAGATTTAGATATAGTATTTAACTATGATTTACCTCAAGATGAAGAGTATTATGTTCATAGAATAGGACGTACAGGAAGAGCTGGTAAGACGGGTATGGCTTTCTCGTTCGTTGTAGGTAAAGAAGTATACAAACTTAAAGACATACAAAGATATTGCAAGACTAAAATTAAGGCAAAATCAGTACCATCATTGAGTGATGTTGCCAATACTAGAATAGAGAATTTATTTAAGGAAATAGATACATTTATTCAAGAAGAAGACTTAACATCAATGATAAGAATTATTGAAGAAAAGATAAATGAAGAAGATTATACAGCTATAGATGTAGCAGCAGCATTTTTGAAAATGCATTTAACTGCTAATGATAGAGTAGTTGAAGAGTCTCAAGATAATTACGATTATTCTCAAACAGGTGCTGAAGAAGGAATGGCTAGATTGTTTATTAACATTGGTAAGAAGCAAAGAGTAAGACCAGGAGACATATTAGGAGCAATAGCAGGGGAAACTGGTATTCCGGGAAATATAGTAGGTACAATAGATATGTATGATAAGTACACATTTGTTGAAGTTCCTAAAAACGTTGCCGCAGATGTATTAGAAGCAATGTCATCAGCTAAAATAAAAGGTAAGAGTATAAGTATTGAGCCTGCAAATAAAAGATAATTAGAAAAACTTTGAAAATCAAAGTATTTTGTAGACACTTATTTTCCTTTATGATAAAATGTATATAGATTCAAGTTGTTATATATATTGGAGGTATACATGAGTGCATTTCGTGCGGTTAATGATGTATTAGTAGGCTTATTTAGGGATATTCTTGGAGCTGAAGAAGAGGCTATAATTACAGAGGAATATAAGGATATTACGTGTAATGATATGCATATAATTGAGGCTATAGGAGTAGAAGAGCCTAGGAATATGTCTACAGTGGCAAATGATTTAAGAATAACAGTAAGTACCTTAACAACAGGTGTTAATAGTTTAGCAAGAAAAGATTATGTTGAGAAAATCAAAGGTGAAGTTGATAGAAGAGTAGTGTTTCTTAAATTAACAGATAAAGGAATCAAAGCATATAAACATCATGAACAATTCCATACTAACATGACGACAGCAGTAATTAAACAATTAAACGATGAGGAAATAGATGTTCTTGTTAAAGCCTTAAAAGGTATAAGTGAATATTTTGAATTAGAAAAGTAGAAGGCATTGCCTTCTACTTTTCTATATTGAACACTTAAAAAGAGGATACCAATTGGTATCCTCTAATAATATTATTTTATAATTGAGGGCCTGCAGAAACTAATGCTTTTCCAGCTTCGTTTCCTTCGTATTTTGCAAAATTCTTTGTGAAACGTTGTGCTAAATCTTCAGCTCTTGTAGTCCACTCAGAAGCATCTGCATAAGTATCACGAGGATCAAGAATATTTGTATCAACTCCTGGAAGCTCTGTAGGAATATCAAAGTTGAAGTAAGGTAACTTCTTCATTGGTGCATTGGCAATAGAACCATCTAAGATTGCATCAATGATACCACGTGTATCACGAATAGAAATACGTTTACCTGAACCATTCCATCCTGTGTTAACAAGGTATGCTTTAGCTCCACTTTGTTCCATTTTCTTAACAAGTTCTTCTGCATACTTAGTTGGGTGTAACTCTAAGAATGCTTGACCAAAACAAGCTGAGAAAGTAGGAGTAGGCTCTGTAATTCCACGCTCTGTACCAGCAAGTTTTGCTGTAAATCCAGATAAGAAGTAGTACTGTGTTTGCTCTGGAGTTAATACAGATACTGGAGGTAATACACCAAATGCATCTGCTGATAAGAAGATAACATCCTTAGCTGCTGGGGCTGCTGAAACTGGACGAACAATGTTTTCAATGTGATTAATAGGGTAAGATACACGAGTATTTTCTGTTACACTTTCATCATCGAAATCAATCTTGCCATCTGCATCAAGAGTAACGTTTTCTAAAAGTGCGTCACGTCTGATTGCCTTGTAAATGTCTGGCTCAGAATCTTTATCAAGATTGATAACCTTAGCGTAGCATCCACCTTCAAAGTTGAATACACCCTTGTCATCCCAACCATGCTCGTCATCACCAATAAGAAGACGTTTTGGATCTGTTGATAAAGTTGTCTTACCTGTTCCTGAAAGACCAAAGAATATTGCTGTATTCTCGCCATTTAAATCAGTATTTGCTGAACAGTGCATTGAAGCAATACCTTTAAGTGGTAAGTAGTAGTTCATCATAGAGAACATACCTTTTTTCATTTCGCCACCGTACCATGTATTTACAATAACTTGTTCACGGCTAGTGATGTTAAACATTACAGCTGTTTCAGAATTTAATCCTAATTCTTTATAGTTATCTACTTTTGCCTTAGAAGCGTTGTATACAACGAAATCTGGTTCGAAGTTTTCAAGTTCAGCATCTGTAGGAATAATAAACATATTCTTAACAAAATGAGCTTGCCAAGCAACCTCAACGATAAAACGGATAGCCATACGTGTATCTTCATTTGCACCACAGAATGCATCTATAACAAAAAGTCTCTTATTAGAAAGTTCTTTCTTAGCAATGTCAATTACTGTATCCCAAGCTTCTTGGCTTGCAGGATGATTATCATTCTTGTACTCAGGAGTTGTCCACCATACTGTGTCCTTTGAGTTCTCATCCATAACAATATACTTGTCCTGAGGAGAACGTCCTGTGTAGATACCAGTCATTACGTTAACTGCACCAAGTTCACTTACTTGACCTTTTTCAAAGCCTTCTAAAGTTTCCTTTGTTTCTTCTTCAAATAATGTGTCAAATGAAGGATTACGAACAATATCAGTAACCCCGTTAATACCATATTGGCTTAAATCAATAGTACTCATTAAAATATATCCTCGCTTTCATTTTTTGCATTTCCCTATCATCTAAATTTATTACAATTAGTAAATAAAAAAATGTATTTACTAATCGTTATCATAAAAATTAGCTAAAGGTTAACCACGTTAAGTATATAATCATGGTAAAGTATTGTCAATAGAATAAGTCATTCTGTTAACTAAAAAAGAATATAATTTAATAAAGTAAAGTTATTTTGATTTTTTGCTTTCTTTTATATAGTCATCCACAAATGACTTAACAATATTAAATTGACATGGACCAGCATCTAATAATGTCTTATGAAATTCCTTATAATCGAAACTACTACCTAGTTCTGATTTTGCATAGTTTTCTAAGTTGCAGAATTCTAGATAACCTAAATAGTATTTTAAATAGTTAGCAGGATCATCAATTACATAGTCATATATATCTTGAGCAATTTCACCATTAAAGCCATTTTCAGTTAGGTAAGATGAAACCTTATTTACATCCCAACCTTCATAATTAATACCAATATCAATTCGTGAAGCTATGGCAAGATTTATTTCGTTCATCGCCTTACAAAGAGTAGTTAATTCTTCATTGTATTTAGGAAATTCAATTAAATCATAACAATTCATCTCAACATAGGTAGCCCAACCTTCAGTATATCCTGAAAAATTATACATGCTTCGAATTGGATTAGGATTGGTAGCATTAAAGTAAGTAGTTTGATATAAATGTCCAGGATAACCTTCATGTGCTAGAGTTGAAAAAATCTCGCTACTACCGTTACTACCACCATTAATATATATAACATTTTCTACAGTATCATCTATTGGTGGAACCATATAAAATGCTGGGCTTAAAGTATCTTCTAATGATTTGTGAACATATTTTATAGTATAAGAAGTCTTTGCTGGTTCTGGATAATATTTTAGCATAGCAACTTCAAGACCATCTAATATAACTTGTGGATCGTCAGAACCGTAATCTAAATCATTTTCATAGTAATAGTCATAGGCATCGGCATTTGACATGTAAACGGAATATAATGATTTCATGCTATTTTCTAAAGCTGAATCAATCATATCAGTTATTTTTTCGATACTTCTTGTAGAACCAGTTCCACTAGCTACTAAATATTCATAGTATTCTTTTCCTTGATCATAATAGCATAAGCCTTTGTCGTTTTTACCAGTACCCTTAAGGGTTTTAATGGTGTCAATAATCTTTTCGTATGAAGGAATAACGCTTTGCATTACGGCCTCTTTATTAGCGTCTTTATAAGAAGTTTTTTCATCCTCTGATAAGTAATCTAAAGCATCTATTCTAGAATCAAAAGTTTCTATAAGAACATTATTATCTTTGTCTGCAATAAAGTCTTCACACTGAGAAATAGCGGTATCAGCGGAAATATCAGACATAAATAATCCTTTTTCAGATTTAATTGTCTCAAATTCACAAGCCTTATTAGTATAATCAGGTAAAGCTAGTAATAAATTAATATAATCATCTATATCAGATTGAACATAGAATTGGTACTCTGATAAAATAATAGGAATATTTGATTGTAAACTAGAAGTGCCAGTAAACATAGTTGTATAATATTCAAGACCATAACTATCTAGGTCCAGGCTCATATCTTGTTCAATAATATCGTATATTTGTTGTTGCTCTTTGTCTAAAGTGTCATAATCAAAAGCTATTAACTCATCATAAAAACCTTGAAGCTCTTGTTGATATTTATCAAAGTCATCAATATCAAATTCTCCGAATGTTGCATCCATATGGTCAATACCATATATTGAAGGATCTTTTAATGTATAATGAAGGTTGATAGTATCTGAAGTAACATTTTCTATAAATAATTTGTTTAAGTAATCATTAAATTCTTTATTAGCTGAATTGGCAGTGACTTTATCATCATTTACCTTCCCATCAGTAGCTATAATATCTTCGCTTGCTTCTGTATTGTGATGTGCTTCTGGCAAATAACGTGACAAATCAAAACAAGCAGTAGTGTTTATTACTAATGATAAGCAAAGTAATAAGACTAGTAATTTTTTGTATAAATGTTTCATAAAATACCTCCTCAAAGTATATATAGAATTTATTATAACCAAAACAGTGTAAAAAAGCCATTAAATATAGTCTATGGTTAAAGAATAATCTTAGAATAGATTATTTATAGTAAAAATGAAATATAGTTTCTTACAAATATTTTAAAATAAGTAGGAAAAGTGTAGAAAAGAATTTGTGCATTATAAATTGAAATGGTAAAATGTAAAATAAAGGGGGAATATTTAATATGAATAAATTAAAACAATTAAGTAAAGAGGCATCTATTAGAGAAAATGGCATACAACCTCAAAGTAGACAATATGTATTGTATTCTTGTCTGTACAAAAAATGTAACACAGCTAAAGAACTTATTGAAAGGCATTTAGGTATAAATACTGTTTGGTAGTATACATAATAATTTCATATATATACCAATAAGGGCTTGCTTACGTTCTTAATTTGAAATATAATTAGAAATAGCAAGCCTTTTGCGCATCATGAGCCAAAAGGTAATATAAGAAGGAGGTATGTAAGAATGGCAAAGAAACCATATTACATTACGACAGCTATCGCCTATACGTCAGGCAAACCTCATATAGGAAATACTTACGAGATAGTATTAGCAGATAGCATAGCAAGATATAAGAGATTTGTGGGGTTTGATGTAAGATTTCAGACAGGAACAGATGAACACGGACAAAAG
>JAVBSN010000100.1:0-24423 GCA_031547045.1 Lachnospiraceae bacterium | reverse complement strand
TTTTTGTTTGGTATGCCATAGTATCTAGGTATTGGATTCTGGAGTGCTATTACTATATTCGGAATGGATATACTAACTTTCTTTGACTTCTTGAATTATAAATTATTAATGCCTTTATGCGCAATTCTTACTTGTATTTTTATTGGATATGTAAAATTAGATACTATATGCGATGAAGTGAAATCATCATCAGCATTTAAGAGAGAAAAGATATTTAGAGTGGTTATTAAATATTTTGCACCTATTGGAATACTATTAGTATTAATAATTAATTTGTTAAATTTATAATAATAGAGAAATATAAGATTAAAGTGCTGTCTTTAAACCATATGGTTTATTTGACAGCACTTTTCTAAATTATTTTTTAATTCTCTTTATATGAATCTCATCAATTTTTACTAAATTTGTTGAATGATAAACAAAATCACCAGGTGTAATAAACATAGCATCTACAGGCATATCTGTTTTTAAATATTTATGTAATTCTTCTATTTTTAATATAAACTTTTGAGCAGAAGATAATACACCATTATAAGAATCCATTGTAAAATTAGAAAGTTCAATATTATTAGAAGTATCAAAACTTAATAATTCTTCATGCAATTCTTTATATAATTCATCAAGGTCATATTCTTCAATAGCAGATTCAGATTCTACGCCATTTGATACAGACATAAAGTCATTTTCCATAGAAATATCATTTAACATATCAGCTATACAGACGTCACCTATTGAATTTGAGTTTGCCATATCACTCCATATGTTTCCAAGATTAATATCTATATGATAATCTTTTCCGCAATCATAGAATACTTGATATACAAAATGAGAGCATACCATAGCACGTTCGGGATTTTTCAACACATTTTTTTGAATAAAAGCATCTAACTTTAATGAGGCGCTAAGTAAGATTTTCTCGGTTATATTCATAATTTTTGGTGTTGGTTTTATCCTACGATAAACAAGCAGACCTGCTAGAATAATAAGTGCAGGAAAATCATATTTTGTTTTTAAATCTAGATAGTGTTTAGCGGCTTTTTGTAGCGGTGCAGCATCTAGATTTGATGCAAGCCTCATGACATAAACCATATCAAAATCCTCTTCAATAAAGTTGTTTTCTTGAACTCCTGCGGCTCCAGATTCTACCATTGAATTGTCAGAGTATACCATAGAGGCATGGCATGTATCTGATTTTGTTAGAGTGGCAATACATTTTGATAGCCAATCTGCATTCTTTTCTTCTGTTTTGAAGACGAAAATATCGCCAATTTGATAATTATTACTCATAGTTGTTACCCCTTCTTTCATTACATTGTTAATAGTTATATCATGCAGAAAATATGAATAATTAGCATGATGTATTATTTATGTGTTAGGATAAATAATCATTAGGACATAAAAGGCATGTTCATCATGGATAAATTGAACAGAACCTTTATATTTTTTCACAATTTGTGAAATGGAGCTTGTTCCTATACCAAAGCGATTTCCTTTAGAAGAGAGAAAGCGATTACCACTTTTTTTAATTGTATTAGTATAAGAATTTTCTATTGTAGCAACAAGAGAATGTTTAATACATTTAATTGATAGATTAATAAATGAATCAGTACTATTGACTTTTGATGATGCCTCAATAGCATTTTCTAAAATATTTCCAAATAATATTACTGCATCAGAATCATCAAGATAATACTCAGAAAAATATTCTATATTTGCTTTAAAAGTAATATTTTTTCTTTTTGCTAAATCAGCATAATATACTATCAAAGCATTTAAAGCATAATTTTCACAATATACAATAGGAGATTCGTCAGGGAGGGTATCAATATATTTATTAATATATTCTTGTAGTCCATCTCTATCATTATCTTGAACATAAGACTGAACTACAGCCAAGGTTTGACGCATATCATGTCTTGCTCGTTTTGTTTCTTCAATACGTTGTTGTAAATGTTCATACTGCAATGATTTCATAGTAAGTTTATAATTATCAGATTTTAATTGCAGTGCATAATTACTGTCACCTACTAAATGTGCAATAATATAAGTAACAAATAGATTTCCAGCCGTTAAAGCACAAGCAAATATTACGTTACTCATGGTGGAAGAAAATGCTATAATGCCCCCATTTGCATATAGGCTATAATAATAAGATAAGCAGGATATAGCTGGGATCATCCATAAAGATTTCCAAGCTTTTTCATTCTCTTTATATAGTAATAATGGTTTAATTTTTTTGTACATCATTATACACATAATAGGATATGTAGGAATAAGTACTATACCTAGTGTAGCACTAGACAAAAAAGAGTAAGGGTGGCTATTTATAAATGATAATCGGTGATAAATAATATGGCTAAAAATTATCGCAATAAAGCTACCGTAGTTAAGAACAATTAATAGTACAAAAAGAAGCCTTCTAATCGTTGCTTTAAAACAAAGTTTATAAAAACAAAGATATATAATGATCATAGAAACAGATAAAATTCCGGAAAGAGCAGGATACATTAATCCCAATCCACGAATTAGTACTAGTAGTAGATAAACCATAAATATTAGTATATTATTAAAAGAACGAGAGAATCGCATATTCTTTTGAAAAGGAATAAATGCAAGAATTACATTGGGAATTAAATCGATTAATTCATAAATACAGATTTCTAAAATTCTTTGGAAAGTCATTGTGTTTACCCCCTAGTTCTTTGAAAAACAAAATCATAATAAATTTTAGAGAAGTTTGCTTTTTCTTTTTTACGGAATGGAATGCGTTCCTTATTTAACATAATAAAAGTATAATCATCTAGGTTATCTATATAGTTCATATTAATAATACAACCCTTATAACAGAGTAAAAAATCAGGCGAATCCGAAAAATTTTTAATAAAGTCTGAAAAGGTCATTCTAGTTTTATATATACCTGAATTGTGTGTATGGATACACACATAATGACCTAAAACATCGCAATATATAATATCATGCAACAGAATCTTAACAGTATTACAATTGCTTATAATTTCAATATATTTATTATAATTTATTTTCTTATAATCTATTAAAGACATGATTTCCACTAGTTCATCATATACTAGTGGTTTTACTAAATATCCAGAAGCTTTTACTTTGTAACTATCAATTGCAAAATCACGACTAGTAGTAATAAAAATCAATATAACATTATCATCTAGTAGCCTAATTGATTTTGCAATATCAATACCAGTTGAATTGTTGAGATAATAGTCTATAAAAATAAAATCAAACATGTCTTCCTCAAAGTTGGTAAAAAAATCATCTTCATTTTCATATGTATGTATAGAAAGTTGTTGTGTAATATTATTTGTTAAAAAGTATTTTTCTAATAAAAGTTGATTTTGTTCACTGTCTTTACAGTTATCATCAATAATAGCAATATTCATATCCACAAATTCTCCTAAGTGTATAGTATAGTTTGAATTACGTAAACAATATTTAGTATTTAATATATAATTATATGTATTATATATTAAATGTCGAATAGTGTAAATATCTTGAAGCCAAAATATTCATCTTGAGGCCAAAAACATTCATCTTAAAGCCACCCTGTATAATAAGATTAAATAGTATGATAATATTTAGTCATAGTTTTCCAGTGTCGCGACGGGTAAATGAAGGTAATGCATATTATAGAATATGGAGGATAAAGATATGGAGAAAATTATTGCATATGAAGGAAAAGGGTTTACGGTTAGCTTACAATCTATGATAGGATCAACACTTTACGGATGGTGTCTAAAAAGTATGCCAGAGGGAATTATTCTTACAGGAATGGAAAATACACCTACATCTCAAGCAAGACTTGTACGCCCTACAATGCAGAACTTTTATTTTGGTGTAAGTGCTGTTGCGGATAAGTGTGAGGTTGAGCTAGAGTTTGTATTAGCATCAATGATAGATGCCAAAGATATTGGAAATACAGTAAAAATAAATGTATTACTTGTTCCAGCTAATGAAAATGAAGATAGTTTTGTTGAGTATAGTGAAAATAGTGCTATATATAATGCAACTATACCTTATGGTGTATTCCCAAATAATTATGAAGATACATGTAGTACATATAATTCATGTGAAAAATATGGCTATCCAATGGGAGCAGAAGATACATGTATGAAATATGGATTTCCAAATGGAGCAGGCAATGCATGTATGCTATATAGTTATGGATATCCAGTTGAAAGAGATTATCCAGCTATAAAATATGGCTATCCAATAGGAACAAATGATACATGTATGAAATATGGTTATCCATGTTATCCGCAATCAATGATGGCATATGGTGTTAATAATACTTGTCCACCAAGTAATACACCAATTTTTTAAATATTAAGATATTTACAATAAGGGCTTGCTTGGCAAGCCCTTAAATATAGGGATAGAAAAGAGGGATAATATGAGATATCAGCCAATTACATGTGTTTGGGAAGTGACAATGGGATGTAATATGCGTTGTAAACATTGTGGATCTTCGTGTAGTGAACCATTACCAGACGAATTAACAACAGAGCAAGCATTAAATCTTTGTGATCAGATAGCTGATCTTGGGGTAAAGTGGATTACACTTTCTGGTGGTGAACCATTAACAAGAAAAGATATACCATTACTTGTAAAACGTTTAAACAGCAACGGTGTTGATGTTAACATTATTACAAATGGATGGCTTCTTGATGAAAATCTCATTAAAGAACTTAAGAAAAGTGGTATTGCAACAGTTGCAATAAGTATTGATGGTACAGAGGCAATTCATGATAGTATTCGTAGACCAGATTCATATTCACAATCAAGACGAGCATTTTCAATTTTAAAGGAAAATGGAATTAAGACAGGGGCTATTACTACAATATCAAAACAGAATATGGATATATTAGAAGATATGAAAACAGAGCTTCTATCTATGGGGGTTGACTCATGGCAAGTACAACTTGGACTTCCAATGGGAAATTTGAAGGAAAGACCAGACTGGTTATTAGAACCAGAACAAATGGATGATGTTATTGAATTCTGTTATAAAACAGCAAAAGAAGGAAAGATGAGAATATATCCTGCTGATTGTATTGGATATTGCACAAAGAAAGAAATTGAAATCAAGCAAATATCTTTTGGAACAAATAATGTTAAACTTTGGGATGGTTGTAATGCAGGAGTACGAGGTTTTGGTATCTTACAAAATGGAGATATATTGGGATGTACTTCTATTCGTTCAGAAGAATATATTGAAGGAAATATTTTGAAGCGTAGCCTAAGAGATATTTGGGAAGATGAGAATACTTTTTTATGGAGACGAAATATTACTAAAAGCCAGTTATCAGGAGAGTGTGGAAAGTGTGTATACGGAAGTAAATGTCTGGGTGGATGTCCAAATACAAGACTTACTATGGCAGGAAGCATATATGGTGAAAATGAATATTGTTCATATAATGTATCATTAAAAAAATTAATGGTAAAGTATGCTAATGAAAAAGATTTTGAATTGTTATATGCTTTATCACAAGGAATGATTAAAGAAAGAAAGTATCAAGAAGCAACTTATGCATTAGAAAGAGTAATAGAATTACGTTCAGATTTTAAGGAAGCATATTTAGCTAAAGGATATTGCGATTATATGTGTGGAAATTATGAAGAATGTCAAAGAGTAAATGAAAAAGCTCTTGAGATTGATCCAGATAATGCATATGCATTAAAGGGATATGCAATAGCTATATATAAAATGGGAAATAAAGCAGAGGGGTTAAAGCAAATTAGGCGAGCAGCAGATCTAACAGGCTGGAAGGATATGGACATAATAAATGATTTGCGAACTATGGAACAAATGTAATAAATTATATAAAATATAAAGTAATATTAAAAAAGATAGTTATAGTTTGGGTAATAATGTAGACCAAATATAACTATCTTTTTTAAATAAGTATGTACAAAAGTAAAATAATATGTTACAATAATCTTGTTTATAACAATCTAGCATTTATACATTTCAATAAGCAACTCCTTAATTTTTTCAAATTTATTACTACACCAATGATATATCACAATTGAATAGCGACAAAGCCAATAGATGAGTGAATTATTGGAGCGAATTCACATATACTGCAAAGTTTATTGTTGATAAAAGGAATGCAGATGTCAGAAGAATATACTGTGAGAAAGTATAGAGCGAAGATAATAGTTCATATAAGAACCCACACTGGTTCACATACTGCGGTATGATTGAATGTGTCTGTGACGAGAATATCACTGGTATTGTAATAAATATATTTAAATCATTAGATATAAATAAACCAATAGGGAAGCCCTCAGGCTGTTTGGCAAAGTGCTTAAAAGTGGGTAAACCCCATTAACGTAATAGATAAGATATAATCATTTAAAAAAATATAATAGACATATTTATTAAATGGATTATATAAAGCAGAAAATTCAAGTCATGAAATAATAACTTCTAAATGTTATAGAAGAATCATTTGTAGATATGCATTTATAAGGTAAATTATATGAAAACAAATAATAAAAAGACTGTACCTAGAAACTGCAAAATGTAGATATTAATGAAGTTTTACTCACTATGTATATAATATCAAATAATAAAATAAAAATCAACAAAAAAATGCAGTTATTACCATAAAATATAAAAGAAGATTTAAAAAGACTATAAATACAATTTATGGGAAAGAAGAAAAGTTATAGTATATACAAATTATTAGAGCTATTTTTTTAAAAAGAACTATAAATTATAGTAATAGTATTGATGTACTTTAATAATCATGGCATAATATAAATATATAAATTTATTGAGGGGTGATTATATGGTAATTAAGAAAGCGGAAGTCATAGTAAGGTATATATTAATAACAATATTTATATGTATCATGACATCTAATCTAACAGCTTATGCAGAGGAAATAACAGAAGTTATTGCTGAAGAAGAGGTAGTAGGAGCTAGAACAGTTCCTTATTACAATATTAACATTAATGGTGGTTCGTGGGATGGAACATACTATAAGGTGAATGGCAAGACTATAACAGATGCTTTCTTTTGTGATGGAACATATACTTATTATCTTCAAACTGATGGAACACCTATGAAGAACAGACTAACATATCATCCTGATGGAGTACATCTAATATACTTTGATAATTTGGGACATGAACTATTTGATACCTTTAATTATTGTCAAGATGTAGGGTATACTTGCTACTTTGATACTTATGGATATGCATACTTTGATCAGATAACCTTTATAGGAAGAAAAGCTTATTATCTTGATAGTACAGGAAGATTGAAGAAAAATGAATACTTTATGTTTGAAAATGGAGTAGACTTAGGATATGCTCAGGCAGACGGAAGTCTAATGAATAATGGCTTTGGATATGACCCATTTGGAAGAGTAGTATTTTATCACTGGAATGGAATGATAGCAAGAGGACTTATAACAGATGGTGCATGGTATTATAACATGGATCTAATCGATGGACATTATGTAGGTCAGTTTGCAGTTAGTGAAAGCAGTACACAACAAACAGAGAATACACCACCTAGTCAACAAGCAATGATTAATGAAGTGTACAGATTGTGCTTAGAAGCTAATCCAAATTGTGTTATAGGATCTGATTGGTTGGATGGTGGATGTCAATGGGTAGAAACTGAATGGTGTGGTACTGGGAGATGGGCTAATATAAATGATGAAGCAGCAAATATATATGAAGTATTAAGAGAATATGGAACGGTAAAGTATGTATATGTAGAGTGTGGAGAATGGCAATGGGATGAGCTTTCTCAAAAATGGAAGTGTTCATTAAAATATTATTGGGCATAAACAATAATAATATAGTAAAATCAACAAGCGATACCTTACGGTGTCGCTTTTTATATAGATAACTTAGAGGATGTTATATAGTAACGTCCTTTTTTATGCCAAATTTTAAGGAGGAATCGAAAGTGAAGAAAATTAAGAAACTATTGTGTGTATTACTAGTATTTATATTATTGTTTACTAGTGTAGTAAATGCTGAAGGGTTAAGTAGTAAGGAAAAAGGCATGCCAACGGAAGAAGGTGAAACAGAGACAACCGAAGAACAGAGAACAGATATTGAAAAGATGTTAGAGTTTAATAACTATAACGAAGAGGAGATATTAGATACAGGAATACCTATTGTTGGTGATGCAGTAGAAGGTACTTATAAACCTTATTTCTATAACATAGCAGCCGCAGGAGGGCAGAAGATTACTCTTAGTAATGGAGATAGTCACTTTGCATTATTTTGTGTTAACTTTATACCTAAAGGCTCATCAGAAGGAACAACGTTTTATCTTACCTATTGTATAGAGTATAATAAGTCGCTTCATACATCTACAGAATTTACAGCTTTTAATAATGAAGATGATTATATTGATTTAACTGATGCACAAAAGAAAAAATTAGGAATAGTATTAGGGGCAGGAGTGCAGGAAAACTGGACTGGAATAGTCAATGAGAATGGTTTTGCTGATATGTCAAGGGAACTATGGGAAAAGTATTATGCCACTCAATTAGCAGTATGGACTATTACAGGATCTCCATTAAATGATCAATACGAAGCAAACCTTATAGGTTCTACTTGTGGTAGCTTCTATAGTTATCTTATGGGTCTAGCTGACAACCTGTAGACTATACCGAGCTTTGCTGAAAGAAATATAAATTTAGCCCCAAGTTATAAGATGACTTATAATCAATTAACTAAAAAATATTCAGTTACACTAACAGATACTAATGGAGTATTAAGTAGTTATGGTACAAGTCTATATACTAATGTAAGTGGAATAACCTATAGTCAAAGTGCTAATAACCTTACAATAACAAGTGATAATTATATAAGCCCTGATACTAAGATTTCTCTTAACTTAGCAAAGCCTACAACTCAACCAGGAGAGGTAATGTATTTTGTTGCAGAAGATGAACAAGACCAAATATGGGCAAGAAGTGGTTTAACTGATCCAGTAGGTGCTTATATAAACGTATATACAGAAAAGAGTGATATAAAGATACATAAGACAGATAGTAAGTCAGGAGAGTTTTTGTCAGGTTGCCTATTTGGAATATTTGAAGATGAAGATTGTAATGAAGGAAGTTATGTAGGATATATTATATCTAATGAGAACTCAACCTGTGATGCTTACCTTCCACCTGGAACATATTATTTAAAAGAAGTATCTTGTCCAGAAGGATATGCTCTTAATCCCCAAGTATTTAAGGTTACTACATCAAGTGAAGCTATAACTACAGTAAATGTAACAAATGATCATATAGGTTCATTAGAGATTAACAAAACGGATTCGGTAACAAGTATAGCAATGCAAGGAGTAAGATTTGGTATATATTCTGATAAGGCTTGCACACAGCTTAAAAAAGAGGTAACAACTAATAAAAGTGGAAAGGCTACAGTATACTTAGATGCAGGTAAGTACTATGTAAAAGAATTGTCTACAAAGGCTGATTATGCATTAGATAATAGTGTTAAAACAATAACAGTCGTTAACACACAAACAACAAAACTTAACTTAACCAATGACCATTTTGGCTCATTAGAAATAAACAAGGCGGATGCAGAATCAAACATAGAAATGCCAGGTATAAAGTTTGGTATATATTTAGATGAAGAGTGTACACAAATTAAAAAAGAGATTACAACTAATGAAACTGGAAAGGCAACAACATATTTACCTGCAGGTAAATATTATGTGAAAGAACTTGAAACAGACGATAATCACTATCTAAGTGAAGAAGTAAGTACCATAACTGTAAAAAATACAGAAATCACTACGCTAGACCTTACTAATAATGCTTTTGGTAAAATCAAATTAAATAAATTAGGTGATACTGTGGTAGGAGCTGATACATATACAACTGAATATGGAGATTACAAGCGTCTTACATTTGGAAAGGCTGCAGTACAGGATGTAGAATTTACAATCAAGGATTTAGAAGGTAATGTAGTAGATGTAATAATAACAGATAGTGAAGGTATAGCAATATCAAAAGATTTACCAACAGGCAAATATCTAGTATATGAAACTAAAACACCAGAGGGATTAATACCAATATCAGAACCAGTAGAAGTTGAGATTAAGGCTTCAGGAGAAACTTATGATGAGCTTACATTTTGTGGGGAAGCAATAATACATAATAGCGTAGTATCTGCAGAGATAAACGTATTTAAAGAAGGTGAGATACTAAATGTTGAAAATAATACTTATTATTTTGGAACAAAGCCATTAGACGGGATAGTATTTGGTGTGTATGCAAATATGGACATATATAATCAGAACACAGAATTAATAGTAAGTAAAGATGATTGCATAGGTTATATAATAACCAATGATGAAGGTAAAGCTACATTAAAAGAAAGTCTAGTGGCAGGAGATTACTATTACAAAGAACTAAAGACATTAGAAGGATATGTATTAGATGAATCAATAAAGCCATTTAGTGTAAAGCTAGGAAATAGCATAGTAGAAGTAATAAATGTAAATAAAGAAAGTCCTGATATAAATATACTTTACAAAACAGGTATACAACTAATAAAGGTAGATAAATCTAACAATGAGATAAAGCTATCAAAGGTACAATTTGAATTGTATCAAAGGTCAATTAATGAAGCAGAAGACAAACTAATGGGAATATATGAGACAGATGAAAATGGTAGAATAGAAATTGACGGACTTCCATTTGGAACATACTATTTCCGAGAAATAAGAACCCAAGATGGCTACATACTAGATGATAGTGAAATAGATATAGTAATAGACGGTTCTAAGAAAAAAATAACAATAGAATTCGGTAATAATAAAAATCCTGAGATTCCTCAAACTCCCCATATACCTCAAAATCCTGAGATTCCCCAAAATCCTTATATACCTGAAACAGGTGATATGATAATGCCGATTGTATTAGTTAATGGTTTAGTAATATCAATAGGTAGTATAATAGTTATTAATAGACGCAAAAAGCTTATAAAAAAATGCAAATAAACGTATTAGAAAATTAAATAATACTATAATAGTAAAGAGGACTTCTGAAATAATTTTAGAAGTCTTTTTTATGTATTTACATATGGCTTATTTTGGTAGATAATAAGGTTATTGAAGGGAGAATCTATTATGAAAATAATAAATGGTAAAAAAGTATTTGGCGGCATTGCAATTGGCAAGATACATTTTTTAAAAAAGGCAGAAAATATAATAGATACGCAAAATATCCATGATATAGATATGGAAATTACCCGTTATGAAAGAGCAAAAAATATAGCAATAGAGCAGTTACAGAATATATATGAAAAGGCTAAGAAACAAGTAGGTAGTGGTAATGCTCAAATATTTGATTCTCATATTGTGTTGCTTGATGACCATGAATATAAGGATTCTATATATGATTTAATTCAAAATCAGAAATATAGTGCAGAATATGCAATAGCATCTACAAGAGATACTTTTTCAAATATGTTTGAAAGTATGAATGAAGATTATTTTAATGCCCGAGCTATTGATATTAGAGATATATCAAATCGTGTAATTGAAATATTAAATGGAAACAATACAGATTATAATATTGGAAACAATCCAGTTATTGTTGTTGCTGAAGAATTAACACCAAGTGAAACTATGCAAATGGATAGAAATAATATACTTGCCTTTGTTACTAGGTCAGGTTCTACAAATTCACATACGGCAATACTTGCAAAAACTATGGGAATCCCAGCATTAATGGGAGTAGATATTAATGAATCTTGGAATAAGAAAATAGCTATTATAGATAGTTATAAGGGTGAACTTATTATAGAACCAGATGAAGAAACCTTGAATGTGTATAAGATACAAGCAGATAAGGATACAAAAGATAAGCAGCTATTACAAAACCTAAAAGGAAAAGAAAGTATGACCTTATCAGGACAAAGAATTAAACTATGTGCAAATATAGGAAATATATCAGATTTAGAAGGTGTGCTACAAAATGATGCAGATGGAATAGGATTGTTTAGAAGTGAATTTCTGTATTTAGAAAAGGATGGGCTTCCAACCGAGGAAGAACAATTTAATATATATCGTTATGCAGTAGAAGCTATGTCAGGGAAGGAAGTAATTATTAGAACTGTAGATATTGGAGCTGATAAGCAGGTAGATTATTTTAATTTAGATAAGGAAGATAATCCTGCACTTGGCTATCGTGGAATAAGAATATGTCTAAATGAACCTGAGATTTTTAAAACACAACTTAGAGCAATATTACGTGCTAGTATGTATGGAACAATTGGAATAATGTATCCTATGATTATTTCAATAGAAGAAGTAAGAGAGATAAAAAAGATAGTAGAAGAAGTAAAATCAGAGTTAACTAAAGAAGGGATACCTTATGGACAGGTTACCCAAGGTATTATGATAGAAACTCCAGCGGCAGCAATTTTAAGTGATATATTAGCAAAAGAAGTAGATTTTTTTAGTATAGGAACAAATGATTTAACCCAATATACATTAGCATTAGATCGTCAGAATTCTAAGCTTGATAGATTCTATAATCCTTATCATAAGGCAATACTAAGTCTAATAGAAATAGTAGTAAAGAATGGTCATGAAGCAGGTATTTGGGTAGGCATTTGTGGAGAACTAGGTTCAGATGTCAAGTTAACAGAGTATTTTCTTGAAATCGGAATAGATGAATTATCGGTTCCATCATCATATGTTTTGCCACTTCGAAATATTATTAGGGAGATGAAATAAATGTTAGAGATTAGAAATTTTTCAAAAGCTTATAGTGGAAGTAAAAAGGCAGTTGATGGTCTTAACCTTTCTATTGAAGCAGGGGATATATATGGATTTATAGGACATAACGGGGCAGGGAAAAGTACTACAATTAAAGCAATAGTAGGAGTGCTTGATTATGAGGAAGGAGATATTCTTATAGATGGACATTCTGTTAAAGAAGAAGCAGTTGCTTGTAAGGAAATGATGGCATATATTCCAGACAACCCAGATCTATATGAACATCTTACAGGAATTCAGTATTTAAACTTTATTAGTGATATTTTTCAAGTAGCTAAAAATGACAGGGAAGAAAGTATTTCAAAATATGCAGATATGTTTGAAATTACATCAGCATTAGGTGATTCAATATCATCATATTCACATGGTATGAAACAAAAGTTAGCTATAATCTCAGCCCTTATACATAGGCCCAGATTATTGGTATTAGATGAACCTTTTGTGGGACTTGATCCCAAAGCATCATTAACCCTTAAAAACATTATGAAAGAAATGTGTGAGAGTGGAAATGCAATATTTTTCTCTACTCATGTACTAGATGTAGCTGAAAAAATATGTAATAAAATAGCTATTATTAATCATGGAAAACTTGTTGCGTCTGGAAAAACAGAAGAACTTATTAAGGATAAATCCCTAGAGTATTTATTTATGGAGGTTGTTGAACATGAATAAATGGGCATTGTATTTAGTTAAGATTCAGCTTATTAATCAATTTCACCTAAATGATTTGAAAAGAGGAAGTGGTACAACAAAAACTAAGAAAAATACAATAATGCTAACAATTTCATATATTATAATAGCTATTGTATTTGGAGGATATAGTTATAGCCTTTCCTATGGCTTAGGTTATCTAGGACTACAAAGTTTAATTCCTGCATATTCAGTTACCCTTACTGGAATAGTTACCTTGTTTCTAACAATGCTAAAGGCAAATGGAATATTATTTGGATATAAAGACTATGATTTATTAATGTCTCTTCCGGTATCTACTTCTACCATAATTGCTTCAAGGTTTTTATATATGTATATAATGAATATGATGTTTACAGTGGTTATTATGTTACCTATGGGAGTAGGATACGCAATGTTAGAAAAACCATTATTTATGTCATATATTTATTGGATTATTGGTATGTTTATAGCACCATTAATTCCAACAGCTATTGCAACAATTATTGGAGCAATAATTATGGCAATTTCGTCTAGATTCAAGTATTCAAAAGCAATATCTATTCTTTGTTCCTTTACTCTTATTATTGGAGTATTAATAATTTCTATGGTAGGTGGAACTATGGAAAGTAGTTTTTCAGTAGATAATATTTCTAGTGCAGGAAACTATATATATGAAAAAATGTGTAGTATTTATCCACCAGCTATGTTATTTTCTAAAGCATTTGATGAAAATGGTGTTATATATTTTATTGCATTTGTTGTTATTTCTATAGGAATATATATGATATTTGTTTTCTTATTATCTATAAAATATAAAAAGATTAATTCAAATATAAAAGGCCATGTAACAGTTTCAGATTATAAAATTACTAAATTGGAAACAGCTACACCACTTAAAGCATTATATAAAAAAGAACTTAAACGTTTTTTCTCAAGTTCAATATATCTTTTAAATGTAGGTACTGGTATTATTATGTCTTTGGTATTTACAATTGTACTTGCAGCAATGGGTCCTGAAAAATTAGAACAATCTATGGGAATAGCGGGATTCACCCAGATTATGTATAAGATTGTTCCGTTCATATCTGCAATGATGATTGCTATGACATGTACTACTTGTTCGGCTTTGTCACTAGAAGGAAAAAACCTATGGATATTACAATCAGCACCTATAAAGGCAAAAACTATATTTGATAGCAAGATATTAGTTAACCTAACTTTGGTAATTCCAACAGCAATTATTAATAGTATTTTAATTATAATTAGTCTGAAGCCAGATATATTAAATGTAATTATATTTTTTATAGTGCCTATAACTTTTGGAGTCTTAACTTCTGTATGGGGAATGTTTATTAATATTAAGTTTCCTAATTATGATTGGGAGAATGAAGTAACAGTTGTTAAGCAAAATATATCTTCACTAATAGGGATGTTAGGAGGAGGATTTTTAGCTTTACTAGCAATGGGATTGCTGTTTTTACCAGTTAATATTCCTTATGAAGTTATTGCATTTCTAATAGTAATAATAATATGGATTGCCATTGGAGTTTTATATGAAAATGTTAGTAAATCTTCCATTGATTAGTAGGTAAGTTAAAAGACATATATAGTAGGTTTTAATTGTAAAAAATGACATTATATATTATAATATTTTCAGAGTAAAAAGTTTGTTGTTTATGGGTTGTGTGAGTATAGACAAGGAGAAATATATGAATGAGCAAGAGATAACAACTAATGGGGCAAATGTAGATAATGAGAAGTTTTATGTTTGGTTATCTGCTTTTGATAAGATTGCTAATCCAGTTTATATTATTGATGCAGAAAGCTATGAATTATTGTACACCAATGAGAAAACCACTGAATCAGTGGGAAATGTTTTGGGACAGCCATGTTATAAAGCCTTGTGCGGATTAGATGAAGTTTGCGAAAAATGCACTGCTTTAGATAAGTTAGATTCTAGTGGTAAACATTCTATATCAGAGGAACATTATAATAAGATAACTGGACAATATTATTTTGTATCAGAGTGTCTTATTGATTGGATTGATGGAAGAAAAGCACGTATGTCTATGGCCGTACCTAGTACAGAATTACATGGACTAAGAAAGAAACATGATAGTACGGCACCTCTTTCTTCGATTCATGAAGCAATTATAAGCTCGACTAACAAGATCTTTTATGCGGTAGATAAGGATTGTAATATTTTATATATTAATGAGTATGCTAATAACATAAGTAAATATAATTTACAAATAGGACAGAAATTACCTCTTGAGAAAATATATAAGGAAAAAGATGCAGAAAAGATTAGAAATACATTACTTCCTGCAGTCTTTCAAGGAAAAACATTTGATGGTGAGGTTATACTAATAGTGTCTGGTGGTACAGAATTACCAGTTAGATATTCAGCATTTCCAGTAAGAAATGATAATGGAGATATTTTTGCATATGCAACAATTGCAGAGGATATTAGTGATGAGAAGAAGAACCAAGCTTTAATGAAGAAACATTTACGTTCTCAAGAATTTTTAGCTAATTTCTCAAAACCATTTACTAAACCTAACCAATTTGATGATGTTATAAATGAGGCATTAAGAGAATTAGAAGAGTTTTTTTGTACAGATAGAATATATTTTTATGATATGAGAGAAAGCGATATTATACTAACACATGAGAATGTAGATAGTAATGATATTGAAAGTAAAATAGGTCTTACATTTCCTTTTGACTGTGTTCAAAATATTATGGATGAGTTAGAAGAGAAGCAATATTTAATATATAATGATGTAAGAAAGCATTATGATAGATATCCTTATTTAGATTATGGTGCAGTAAGTTCTATGTACATAGACTTAATTATAGATGGTAATCGTATGGGATTTATTAATCTTCTTGCAGTTAAAGAACAAGCAAAGTGGGAAGATGAAGATGGTAAATTAGCAGTTACAGCAGGTTCAATATTGGCAGGTGCAATTGCTCTTCATAAGAGTGAGGTTACTCTTAAAAAAGCTGTGGCTGAGACTCAGAAGGCAAATCTTGCAAAGAGTCAATTTTTATCTAATGTAAGTCATGAGATTAGAACACCTCTTAATGCAATAATGGGTATGGCTCAAGTAATTAAGAATTCTTTAGTAGAAAATAATCCTGAAACGACTAAACCTATTGATGAAATATTAGTTGCTTCTGATCACCTATTATCATTACTAAATGATGTTCTTGATATGTCTAAGATTGAAGCCAATAAGATAGAGATTGCAAATGAACCATTTAATCTATATGACACTATACAAGAAGTAGTTGGGCTTATAATATATAAAGCTAGTGATAAGGGAATTACATTTAATACAAATTATACAAGTGTTGCAGATATTAATATATTAGGCGATAGTATGAGGCTTAAACAAGTAATACTTAATCTGTTAAGTAATGCTATTAAGTTTACTCATAATGGTGGAGAAGTAAATTTTAATGTAAGTATTGAGTATAATGAAGAAGATACAGTATGTATTAATTTTATTGTACAAGATAACGGTATTGGAATGAGTGAAAGCCAAATTGAGAAGCTATTTAAACCATTCCAACAAGGAAGTATGGATATTACTGGTCAATATGGTGGTACTGGTTTAGGTCTTGCTATAAGCCATAACTTAATTGATAAAATGGGTGGAGAAATATCAGTTGTTAGTCAATTAGATGTAGGTTCTGCTTTTGAATTTAACCTTACATTCATGAAGACATCATTAGAAGCAGAAAATAAAGAAATAGTATCTCCTATATATAACGATTATTCAGGAAAACATGTATTAGTTGTTGAGGATATAGACATTAATCGTATGATGATTATACAATTATTAGAAGGAACTAATATAAAGTTTGAAGAGGCAGTTAATGGTCAGGAAGCAGTAGATTTATTTGCAACATCCCCTGTAGGATATTATGATTGCATATTGATGGATATTCAGATGCCTGTTATGAATGGTATAGATGCTACAAAGCATATTCGAGGACTTAATAGAAATGATGCCAAAAAAGTACCAATAGTAGCAGTTACAGCTAATGCATATAATGATGATGTTAGAATGTCATTTAAGGCAGGAATGAATGCTCATATTTCTAAGCCTATAGATATTAATAGATTATTAAAATGTTTTGAAATAATATTTGAATAGAATACGTAAAGGTCGTATCAAATTAATACGACCTTTTATAATGTTTATATTTATCTAATGCAGATATAATATGTAAATCCAGCATACATTAAAAGCATTATAATTCCTTCAATACGTTTTATATTGCCATTAGTTTTGGCGAAGATCCATGCTATAATACTCATTACGGTTAAGATAATAATATCTATTACATTTTCCATATTAAATGCTATAGGGCTTATAGAAGCAGATAATCCTAATACTAATAGGATATTAAAGATATTAGAACCAATTACATTTCCTATTGCCATATCTACTTGATTTTTTCTAGCAGCAACGATAGAAGTTACTAGTTCTGGAAGAGAAGTACCCATTGCTACAATTGTTAGACCGATTAAGTTTTGGCTTAACCCAAAGTTTGCTGCAATAGTAGATGCAGAATTTACAACAGTATCACCACCAAATGCAATTGCTGCACCACCTAATAATATATATAAAATACATTTTATTGTTGATAGAGGCTTTTCTTCATCAGAAGAATCCTTATCTGAATTTTCTGCTTTAGCTTTTAATGCAGTTCTTACCATTACGTATAGGAATATAATAAAAATTATAATAAATATAATGCCATCTAAGCGACCTATAGACATATCAAAGTATCCCAATCCAAGTAGTAGAACACCAATTAAAATAGAAAAAGGAAATTCTCTTTTAAGTGTACTTGTATTAACGGCTAATGGAACAAATAATGCACAGATGCCACAAACAATCATAAGATTAAAAATATTAGAGCCAATAACATTACTAACTGCTAATTCGTTATTACCTTTTATAGAAGCAGTTACACTTACAGCAAATTCAGGAAGAGAGGTCCCAATTGCTACAATTGTCATGCCAATAACTATTGGTGGTATGTGTAATTTTTTTGCTACAGAAGAGCTTCCTTCTACAAAAAAGTCAGCACCTTTAATTAATAAGAAAAATCCTATAACTAATAATAAATAAGTCATAATTACCTCCGTTAATGCTATTTTAATAAAATAGCTATGTTTTATTGTGAGTAAAGTTTCATGTATTATGTATTGAACAAATAAAAAACCCATATATGCATTGATAATGCATACATGAGTCTCATTTTTTAAGATTTGCCAGGTTTTTATGGCGTAAGCCTAACCGAGGTTGTTGACAAATCACGTATTTACGCAAATTACTCCCTCACGAGTTTTTTCTTACTATAGCTAATAAAGTTTACTTTGTCAATAAAAATTTGATGATCATAGGTTGTTATTTAATTTAAAATCCTCTATAATATAGTTTGATTTATAATTAAAATAAAATACTAAGGTTTAGGAGATTATATATGGAAACAAGAATAGAGACAAAGTGTATTCACGAAGGATGGAAACCTACAAAAGGAGAGCCAAGAGAGTTACCAATTTATCAAAGTACAACATTTAAGTATGATACTAGTGATGAAATGGGAAAATTATTTGATTTAGAAGCAGAAGGATATTTCTACTCAAGACTTCAAAATCCAACTAACGATTTTGTTGCTGCAAAGATATGTGCTATGGAAGGTGGAGTAGCAGCAATGCTTACTTCATCAGGACAAGCAGCTAACTTTTATGCAATGTTTAATATATGTGAAGCAGGAGATCATTTTATTGCATCATCTACAATATACGGAGGAACATTTAATTTATTTGGTGTTACTATGAGGAGAATGGGAATCGAGTGTACATTTGTAGATCAAGACTTATCAGAAGAAGAATTAGAGAAATATTTTAGACCTAACACAAAGGCTGTATTTGGGGAAACTATTGCGAATCCAGCAGTATCTGTATTGGATATTGAGAAATTTGCAAGAATTGCACATAAACATAATGTGCCACTTATAGTTGATAATACATTTGCAACACCAATAAATTGTAGACCTTTTGAATGGGGAGCAGATATTGTAACACATTCTACTACAAAATATATGGATGGACATGCAGTTGGTTTAGGTGGATGTATAGTTGATAGTGGTAATTTTGAATGGATGGCATATGGAGATAAATTTTCAGGACTTACTACTCCCGATGAATCATATCATGGAATTACATATGCTGAAAAGTTTGGAGCTGGTGCATATATTACAAAAGCAACAACACAGTTAATGAGAGATTTAGGCTCTGCCCAATCACCTCAAAATGCATTTTATCTTAATGTTGGATTAGAGTCATTACATCTTAGAATGGAAAGACATTGCACAAATGCTTTAGCTATTGCAAAATATTTAGAGGGTCATGAAAAAGTAGCATGGGTTAACTACGCTGATTTGGAAAATGATAAATATAATGATTTAGCAAAGAAGTATTTACCAAAGGGTACTTGCGGAGTATTATCATTTGGTATAAAAGGTGGTAGAGATGAGTCAATTAGATTTATGGATAACCTTAAACTAATTTCAATAGTTACACATGTAGCTGACAGTAAGACTTGTATATTACATCCAGCTAGTCATACTCATCGTCAGATGACAGATGAACAATTAATTGAGTCTGGTGTTGCACCTGATTTAATTCGTCTTTCTGTAGGAATAGAAAGCATTGAAGACTTAATAGCAGACTTAGGCCAAGCATTAGCAAATAAATAATATATATTAATAAGCATAATATATATTTATAACATACGACTATTAATCTTTAACAATCTGCAGACTTTTATGATGCTTTAATAAGTTTGATTTTGCTTTTAGAGCAGGCACCGAGCAACTGTTTGAATGCAACCTTATAATCTATATGATTGCTGTTTTAATGTATAAACATATATAAATACTAATATATTTTCGCAAAACGGTTTCGACTTTCTATACTTGCGATAAATTTATTTTAGGATTTTTGATTTCACATCGCTTTCAACAACTCGCTTCAAGTGTATTCAAATTTGTTATACAGTCTGCTCACACAGGTTTACAGCGATGTGTTAATCCTAAAATAAATTTAGGCAAGTATGTTAGAAAGTCTGCAAATTGTTTTGCTTTTAAAATATATTATTATTTATATATAAATTAAGTCTATTAACAGCAATCATAATAGATTAAAGGATTGCACGAGTTTTGCGTTATCGTGTGCCTGCAATCAAAGAAAGTGAAATCAAACTTATATAAAGTATAGAAAGTCGAAGCCGTTAAAGATAATAGACGTATGTTATATAATTTGTATATGTTTATTAATGTATATATTGTAATCCCAAGTACCGAAAAGAAAAATCTTTTCGGTATTTTTGTAAAAAGGAGTAGGTGGATATGTTGAAGATACTTATGATCGAAGATAGTATATATAAGGGTGAGGATATTCAAAGAGCATTAGCAGATATTGGTGAATATGATATTGTGTGGTCTAAGACTAAGGAAGCGGGAATAAGAATGCTTTCTCAGATGGAGTTTGACTTGTTAGTGCTAGATATGTATTTTCCTCTTAC
This sequence comes from Lachnospiraceae bacterium, assembly GCA_031547045.1. Lineage (GTDB taxonomy): Bacteria > Bacillota > Clostridia > Lachnospirales > Lachnospiraceae > JAVBSN01. The sequence continues at coordinate 3,324 of JAVBSN010000100.1, read as the reverse complement.
AGATGGAGGTAAAGAATATCCTGATTGTGGGATGTTGGTTTTAAAGTGGATAGAAGAGAATAATTATGATATATCAGTTATTGTATGTTCAACAGTATATAGAAGTATTAATAAATCATTTGTTTTAGATAGTATTGTATATGAGGGACGAGAAGGACTAGCAGAAGAATTTAAAATTATTTTAGAGGCTTATAATATAATGAGCGCAAGGGAGTAGGAGTAGATGAAGTCTATTCATAACGACCGGCGAATGTGATTATAAACTTTGCTTATAATATAATTTAGTCAATGGAAGGGGATTTCTTATATATGAAAAAATACATAATTATAATAAGTATATTTGTGCTTGGTATTATAGCAGTTATAGTAGGAGTAATTGTTGTTAATAAGAACAAAGATGTAAGTAATAATGACAATAATAATGAAGTTGTTCAACAATCAGATTCTATAGATGGAGATTCTAAAGTTAGGAATAATAATTCTTCAAAAAATAATACTGGAAAATTATCTGCTTATTCAACTGAATATGAAGGTATAGAAGGAACAGGAGATTATAATTACGGTGAGGCTTTACAAAAATCCATATTGTTTTATGAGCTACAACGTTCTGGAGATTTGCCAGAGGAAACAAGATGTAATTGGAGAGGTGATTCTGGATTAGATGATGGATTAGATGTAGGACTTGATTTAACAGGAGGTTGGTATGATGCAGGTGATCATGTTAAGTTTAATCTGCCTATGTCATATACAGCAACAATGTTAGCTTGGTCAGTATACGAAGATAAGGATAGTTACGAGAAAAGCGGACAGCTAGAATATATGCTAGATAATATAAGATGGGCAAATGATTATTTTATAAAATGTCATCCTGAAAAAGAAGTATATTACTATCAGGTTGGTGATGGAAGTGCTGATCATGGATGGTGGGGGCCAGCAGAGGCAATGGAGATGAGTAGACCAGCATATAAAGTTACTATTGATTCACCTGGTTCAACAGTAACAGCAGGTACAGCAGCTTCATTAGCGGTCGCAAGTATTATTTTTAAAGATGTAGATAAGAAATACTCAGAAGAATGTTTAAAGCATGCAATTGAACTATATGATTTTGCAGAGAAAACAAAAAGTGATGATGGTTATACGCAAGCTAATGGATACTATAATAGTTGGAGTGGATTTTATGATGAATTATCATGGGCTGCAACATGGCTATACCTTGCTACTGATGATAAATCATATCTTGATAAAGCAGATAAGTATTTTGATCAATCTGTGGGAGATTATAAATGGGCTCAATGTTGGGATGATGTATATACAGGAACAGCTTTATTATTAGCAACAACTACAGATAATGATAAATATAAAAAGGCAGTAGAGAAAAATCTTGATTATTGGACAACAGGAACAAATGGAGAAAGGATAACATATACACCCGATGGATTAGCATGGTTAGATCAGTGGGGAGCACTTAGATATGCTACAACTGAAAGTTTTATAGCTTTAGTATATAGCGAATATGAAGGATGTCCTACAGATAAGAAAGATACATATTTTGATTTTGGAGTTTCACAAGTAAATTATGCATTAGGAAGTTCAGGGCAAAGTTATGTAGTAGGATATGGTGAAGACAGTCCTACCCATCCTCATCATAGAACCGCACAAGGTTCATGGTCTAATAATATGAATGAACCTAGTGATTCGAGGCATATATTATTTGGAGCATTAGTAGGTGGGCCAGATAGTAATGGTGGGTACACAGATGAGGTATCAAATTATACTAATAATGAAGTGGCTTGTGACTATAATGCAGGATATACCTGCTCTTTAGCAAAATTATATGGTATATATTATGGCAAAACCTTAGTTGACTTTGGAGCAGTAGAAAATGTAGAAGAGGAATTATCTATAGAAGTAGGTATAAATGCAAGTGGAAATGATTTTACAGAATTAAAAGCAATTGTATATAACAAAACAAGTTGGCCTGCTAGAGTAACAGATAAACTTGTGTTAGCATACTTTTTTGATATATCTGAGATAATAGAAGCAGGAGGAAGTGAAAAGGATATAACAATAACAACTAATTATATGCAAGGTGGTAAAGCAGGAGAAGTTAAGAAATGGAAAGATAATATATACTATGTGACTATAGATTTTACTGGAGAGAAAATATGTCCAGCAGGGCAGGATAGTTATAAGCGAGAAGTTCAATTTAGAATAGCTTCTAACAATGGAAGTTGGAATACTTCAAATGATTATTCTTACCAAGGATTATCTGGAAGTGGAGGAGGAGCCTTAATTAAAGGTGAGTATCTAGCTTTATATGATAATGGAAAACTTGTATATGGAAGCGAGCCAGATGAGAATGGTATAGTTGATACTAGTGGAAGTAATCAAGGGAATAAGAATAGTGATAAGAAGACAGAGGATAGTAATAAGACAGAAAATAATTTGACTACTTCTACAACATCAAATTCAAGTAGTACAGGTTCAGTAACGGCAGGAGATATATTAGTTACTAGTAGTGGAACAAGTAGTAATAATTCAATAGGAATAAATATATCTATATATAATTCTGGTGAAAATATTTCCATGAAGGATATAGAGGTTAGATACTATTTTACTACCGATACAGACGTGGAAGATCAATTTAGTTGTGATCATAGTGCTATAACTAATAACGCTGGAAAATATACAGGGTTAAGTGATGTAAGTGGTACATTTAATAAAATGAAGAAAAACAAAGATAATGCAGATACGTACTTAAGTATAAAATGTAATAGTAATACGTTAGAGACAGAAGACACATGGATAATACAAGGAAGAATTAACAAAGCTGATTGGACTAATTATAATATTTCCAATGATTACTCAAGTGAAAAAGTAGATAATATAGTAATACTATATAAGGATAAAATAATATTTGGAACAGAACCTAAATAGTAATAGGCAAAAAACATGCATGGATAGATATTTCTTCCATGCATGTTTTTTTAATTCCTATTATTTGAATACATTTCTTCAATTATATCAATTATTTTATATAATATCATAGCAATAATACATAGTAGGACAATACTCATAAGAACCCAAGACATCTTAAATGTTTGGCTACCATATATAATTAAATATCCAAGACCAGCTTTTGATGCTAGAAACTCACCGATTACAACACCAACTAAAGATAACCCAATATTAACCTTCATAACACTGAAAATATTAGGAATACAGCTAGGGATAACCACTAAATATAAGCATTGTAAGCGATTACCCTTTAAGGTTTGAATTAATTTTAATTTTTCAGGCTCAACAGTTGTAAAGCCAGTATAT